>SKIE01000005.1 GCA_007116585.1 Wenzhouxiangella sp.
AATCAACTTTCAGCCACAGCCGCGGCGTTGGCGCATGACCGAAGCGCTCCAGCATGGCGACCTGCTCGGGGTGGTGCAACGTCAATTCCAGCCCCAGTGACTCGACAATGGCCAGATCCGACGCCTCGAGCACGCCCTCAAGCAACAGCACCGCCTTGCGGCTGCCCAGCCGGCGAATGGCGCGGGCCTCATCGATGGTGGCCACGGCCAGCATATCGGCCTGGTCCAGTGCGGGCAGCACAAGATCGAGGCGGTGGCCGTAGGCATCGGCCTTGACCACCGCCATCACGCGGCTGTCAGGCGCACGCTCGCGAACCAGCCGCAGGTTGTGGGCGACCGCATCGATATCGATTCTGGCCAGGGTATTGCGCGGCAAGAGGATCAGCCGTCCTGACCGTAGTGGTCGTAGGTAAAATCGCGAAAGCGGAGGAATTCGCCCTGGAAACTCAGCGGAAAGCTGCCGGTGGCGCCGTTGCGGTGCTTGCCGATGATGATCTCCGCCTTGCCCTTGTCGGCCGAGTCTTCGTTGTAGACCTCGTCGCGATAGATGAACAGGATCAGATCCGCATCCTGCTCAATGGCGCCGGATTCGCGCAGATCGGCCATCTTGGGCCGCTTGTCCGGCCGTTGCTCCAGCGCGCGATTGAGCTGGGACAGCGCGATGACGGGCACGTTCAGCTCTTTTGCAAGCGCCTTAAGACTTCTCGATATCTCACTGATTTCATTAGTTCTATTCTCCGAACTCCCGGCCACTTTCATCAGCTGCAGATAATCGATGACGATCAGGCCGATGTCGTGCTCACGCTTCATGCGGCGGGCGCGGGCGCGCAGGTCGATCGGCGACAGCGAGGGCGTCTGATCAATGAACATGCGCGCACCTTTCAGCATGTTCATGGCCGAGCGCAGGTTGACCCAGTCGTGGTTGTCGAGCTTGCCTGTCCGGAGCTTGTCCTGCCCGATCTGGCCGAGGGAGGAAAACAGGCGCATGACCAGCTGAGTATCCGACATTTCCATGGAAAACACCGCCACTGGCACCTTGTAGCGAATCGAGGCCCGCTCGGCAATATTCATGGCCAGGGTGGTCTTGCCCATGGACGGGCGTGCGGCGACGATGATAAGGTCGGTGGGCTGCAGCCCGGCGGTACGGGCATCCAGTTCGGCAAAGCCGGTCGGCACGCCGGTCAGCTCGCCCTCGTTTTCCTGCAGCTCGTTGAGCAGGTCCATGGCCTGGGCCATGACGGTCTGGACAGACACGTAGCCCGAGGTCCGATGCGCACCACGGTCGGCAATGGCATAAATCCGCTGCTCGGCCTCTTCCAGCAACTCCTTGCTGTCGCGCCCGCCGCTGCCCAGCGCATCTTCTGCGATGCCCGAGCCGATGTCGATCAGCTGGCGCAGGATGGACTTCTCGCGCACGATGCGCGCATAGCCCTGAATATTGGCCGGGCCGGGGGTTTCATTGGCCAGCATCGTGATGTAGGCGCCCGCATCCACCCGGTCGAGCTTGCCGTGACGCTGGAACCACTCGGTGACGGTCACCGCATCCACGGGCTGGCCCTGCTGAAACAGGTCGGCCATGGCGCGGAAAATCAGGCGGTGGGTTTCGCGGTAGAAGTCGCTCTCGTCGACCTGATCGGCAATCTTGTCCCAGGCATTGGCCGACAGCATCAGCGCCCCCAGCAAGGACTGCTCGGCCTCGCTGGAGTGCGGCGGCGCCTTGACGTTGGTCAGCGGAGAGAGTCGGGGTTCAGCCACGGTGGATCAGACATTCAGCAACATGCGAAGAAATCGGCCCCAATCAGTATAGGAACTCAAAGGCACTCTCGCCACACCGGGCCGCATGCGGCAGGCAAAAAAATGCGGCGCCGGCTCAGGAGTAGCCGGCGCCGCGCTCGTCTTCAGCCAAAAAGCCGCGGTTTTTCAGGCCGCTTCGGCAATAACGTGGATGCGCACTTCTGTCTGCACGTCAGCGTGCAGGATGAGCTGAACCACATACTCGCCGGGTTCACGGATCGGGCCATCAGGCATATCGACCTCGACCTTTTCCACCGCGTGGCCCATCTCGGTCAAGCGGGCGGCAATCTCATGCGGGTTGATTGAGCCATACAACCGCCCTTCCGGACTGACCGCGGCCGTGAACTCAACCACTTCCAGCGCATCGATCGCCTCACGACGCGCCTCGGCAGCGGCCAGTTTTTCGTTGGCCTGGCGCATCAACTCCTCGCGCCTCGCCTCAAAGTGCTTGATGTTCTCAGCGGTGGCCGGCACTGCCTTGCCGCGCGGCAGCAGGAAGTTCCGCCCGTACCCTGGCCGCACCGTGACGGTGTCGCCAAGATCGCCAAGGTTGTACACATTTTCCAGCAGAATCAGTTTCATTACCGCGCCCTCAATGGTTGTCCGAATACGGCAGCAGGGCCAGGTAACGAGCCCGCTTGACCGCAGTGGCCAACTGGCGCTGATATTTCGCCTTGGTGCCGGTGATGCGGCTGGGGACGATCTTGCCCGTTTCGCTGATGAAATCCTTCAGCAGGTCCACGTCCTTGTAGTCCACCTGCTCAATGCCCTCGGCAGTGAACCGGCAGTATTTGCGTCGTCTCATGAATCGGGCCATGATCAATCCTCCCGCTTGCGGTTGTCGTCATCGGAAGCGCTGTCGTCTTTGTCAGCGTCGTCCCGATTGTCATCATCATCGTCGTCGTCATCGTCATCGTCGCCCGAATCATCGCCTTGAGCGGCGGCGCGACGGCGTTGATCACGTTCGTCCTTGTTTTCCTTGCGCTTGAGCATGATGGAGGGCTCGGTCTCGGCCTCGTCCTTGCGCACGGTCAAATAGCGAAGGATGGCGTCATTGAACCGGAAAATGCCTTCCAGCTCCTCCAGGGTCGCGGCATCACACTCGATGTTGAGCATCAGGTAATGCGCCTTGTGCAGCTTGGCGATGGTATAAGCCAGCTGCAGCCGGCCCCAGTCTTCACTGCGGTGAACCTTGCCGCCGTTGGTCTCAACCAGCGACTGGTACCGCTCGAGCATGCTGGGAACCTGCTCGCTCTGGTCCGGGTGGACCAGCAAAACGATCTCGTAATGTCTCACTTGCTTGTTCTCCTTACGGTTTTGGAGGACCGAACCGACACCCGCAGGTACCAGCCCGGCCCGCAAAGCCCCCGGTCGAAGGCCGAAGCATTCGCCGTGGAGCAAGGCACCTGCACGCCCAAGCGCGCAGGCTAGCCCGCCATTATAGCGCGTAGAGCGCTGCTAAACCACCTCAAGGAAGAAGCAAAGCAAGACCGTTGAACGAGACTTTCAGCCGATGGTGAAGCTCTCGCCGCAGCCGCACTCTCCGGTCACGTTGGGATTGCGGAAGCGGAACTCGCGGACCAGTCCTTCGTGGACAAAATCGACTTCCGTGCCGAGCACCATCGGCAGGGCCTTGTCCGACACCACCACCTTCAGGCCGCTGGCTTCGAAGACATGGTCGGAATCCTCGGCCCCCTTGGCGATACCAACATCGTACGCCCAGCCCGAACAGCCGGTCTTGCGAACATCCACGCGCAGGCCGATACCGCCTTCCCGGTCCATGAAGGCACGCACCCGGTCAGCGGCCGCCTCAGTCAGTGAAATCTGTTCATTACTCATAAGATGGCATCCGTTTGACGTGCTCAATCCATTATTATCAGGCCTGTCAAGCCTTCATTCAATCACGGGAAACACTGATCATCATGCTCACAGCTAGCGTGCGTCAAGTGCTGGGCGGCGACATTGCCGTCGGCAGCGAAGTGCTGGTCCAGGGCTGGGTCCGCACCCGACGCGACTCCAAGGCCGGCTTCTCTTTCATTCACCTCAACGACGGGTCCTGCTTTGCCAACCTGCAGCTGGTCGCCGACAAGGACCTGCCCAACTATGAGGACGGCATTCTGCGTCTGACCAGCGGGGCCTCGGTGCGCTGCCACGGTCGGGTGGTCGAATCCAAAGGCAGGGGCCAGAACGTCGAGATCCAGGCACTGGAGATTGACATCCCGGGCCAGGTCGACGATCCCGACCACTACCCGATCCAGCCCAAGCAGCACTCTTATGAGTTCCTGCGCACGGTCGCTCACCTGCGCCCGCGCACCAACACCTTCGGCGCTGTGACCCGAATCCGGCACGCGGCCGCCAAGGCCATCCACGAATTTTTCGACGACAACGGCTACTTCTGGGTCAACACCCCCATCATTACTGCCTCCGACGCCGAAGGCGCGGGTCAGTTATTCCGCGTCAGCACGCTGGATCTGATGAACCTGCCGCGAGACGATCAGGGCAAGGTCGACTTCCGCGAGGACTTTTTTGGCCGCGAAACCTTTCTGACGGTCTCCGGACAGCTCAACGTCGAGGCCTTCTGCCTGGCCATGAGCAAGGTCTACACCTTCGGCCCGACGTTCCGGGCCGAGAACTCCAACACGGCGCGCCATCTGGCTGAATTCTGGATGGTTGAACCCGAGGTGGCGTTTGCCGACCTGGATGATCTGGCGACCCTGGCCGAGGATTTCCTGAAGTTCGTGTTCCAGCGCGTCCTCGAGCGCTGCCCGGACGACATGGCCTTTTTCGCCGAAGCGGTGGAACCGGAAGCCATTGCCCGCCTGGAGGCCCTGGTTGACAGCCGATTTGTGCGCATGGACTACGGCGAAGCCGTCGATATCCTCAAGGCCTCGGGGCGGAAATTTGAATTCAAACCGGAATGGGGTGTCGATTTACAGACAGAGCACGAACGATTCCTGACCGAGCAACACTGCAAGGCGCCCGTTGTGGTGATGAACTATCCGGACGAGATCAAGGCCTTCTACATGCGCCTGAATGATGACGGCAAGACCGTTGCCGCCATGGACGTGCTGGCGCCCGGCATCGGTGAAATCATTGGCGGCAGCCAGCGTGAGGAGCGCCTGGACGTGCTGACCCGACGCATGAAGGAGCACGGGCTCAGCGACAGCGAGTACGGCTGGTTCCTGGACCTGAGACGCTACGGCACCGTACCCCACGCCGGCTTCGGCCTGGGCTTTGAGCGTCTGCTCAACTACATCACCGGACTGGGCAATATTCGTGATGTCATCCCCTACCCCAGAACTCCGGGCAGCGCGCCGTTCTAGTGCATTACCGCATGAGCGATCAAGAGATACAGGGGCGTGAATCCTACGAGGAGCGCCTGTTCGAAGCGATCCTCGAGCAGGCGTTCAACTCGGTCGTCATCACCAACGGCTCGTTCGAAAACAACGGGCCACTCATCCAGCGCTGCAACCCCGCATTCTGCCGGATGACGGGGTATCCGGAACACGAATTGATCGGCCGTTCGCCGAGGATCCTGCAGGGTGCCGAAACAGACCCAGGCGTCATTGACGAACTGCGCCAGTGCCTGGCCGATGGTCGGTTTTTCCAGGGCTCGACAGTCAACTACCGAAAGGACGGCACGCCCTACCATGTCGAGTGGAACATCTCGCCGATTCGGGACCGACACGGGGAGATCCGGCACTACGTCTCCATCCAGCAAGATGTTACCGCGCGGGTCAGGGCCGAAAGCGAGCGGGATCTGCTGGCTCGCGCACTCAACCTGGCCAAGGACCCCATCCTGATCACCGACGCGCAGGCGCGGATTATTTTCGCCAACCACGCGCTGGAACAACTGACCGGCTACTCGTTCGACGACATCTTCGGCAAAACGCCCCGGTTCCTGCAGTCGGGAGAACAAGACAGCGATTTCTATGCCCAGCTCAGGCAGGCACTGCAGCGCGGAGAGGCCTTCCGCGCCACCTTCGCCAACCGCAACTGGGCCGGCGAAACGTACTATGTCGACCAGACCATCACCCCGTTGATCGACGAGACCGGCACTGTCCAGCACTTCATCAGCATCGGCAAGGACGTGACCGAAGCGGTCGGCCACCAGCAGCAACTGTCACAGGAAGCCAGCCGGGACGGCCTGACGGGGCTGCTCAACCGCCGCGCCGGGGAGCGGGCGCTGGCCAATGCGCATCACCGAGGCCAGGCCGAGCAGCGCCCCTTTGCGCTGCTGTTCGCCGATATCGATCATTTCAAACAAATCAACGACAGATTCGGCCATGACACCGGCGACCTGATCCTCAAACGTGTCGCCGAGGTGATCGAGCGCCAGAGTCGATCGTCTGATCAAGCGGTACGTTGGGGCGGCGAAGAGTTTGTCCTGATCCTCGACCAAGCCACCGAAACCGATGCCCGCGCCACCGCAGAGCGAATTCGGGCAGCCGTGGAAGCCGCCGCCGTGGATCCGCGGGTGGATCGGATGACACTGTCTCTGGGCTGCGCGCAATGGCAGCCTGGCGAGACCCCGGCCGAACTGCTGCGCCGGGTTGACCGGGCGCTTTACGCAGCCAAGGCAGGCGGCCGCAATCAAGTTGTCGTCGCCGAAAAACCCGGCGATTAGAACACCCGGTCGGCCAGCCAGAACCAGAGCGGCACAGTCAGCGCCGAAAACAATACTCCCCAGGCCACCAGGGCCGGCGCAAGCCGGACGGCCAGACCAGCCGAGGTGAGTAGCGCCGCGGCGGTGATCATCGGCGGCATGGCCGATTCAAGCACGGCCACCAGCGCCACGTCGCGCTCGGCACCAAACGCCAGCGCCAGCAGCAGCGCCAGCGCCGGCAAAACCAACAACTTGCCGACCAGCCCAATCACCAGCGGCAGGCGATCACCGCGAACCAGTTTCAACTGCAGGCTCATGCCGATGGCCAGAGTCACCAGCGGCAGCAGCATGTCGGCAAACCGCTGCGTGATTTCCATCAGCCAGTCTGGAAACCAGTGGTTGCCCAGGATCAGCGCAAACAGCAGAGCCAGAAACGGCGGAAAGGTCAGGATGCGGGCGGCCATGGACTTGATGCTGGGGTTGGCGCCCTCGCCGTACCAGCCGACAACGAACAGCACGTGCGTGCACACGATCAGGAAAGACCCGAACTGGTCATAGACCACGGCCAGGCGCAGGTACTCTGAACCCAGCAGTGCTTCGATCAGCGGAAAACCGAGAAACGAGGTATTGCCCAGCGGAATCAGCACCAAAAGGGCCGCGGTCGCCTCTCTGGACAAGGCCAACAGACGAGCCAGCGGCAAGATCACCGCCACGGTCACCGCCAACAGCAGCCACGGGATCAGGATCAGCGGCAGCAGCGACCAGGCCGGCTCCAGCGTCGGGACATGAATGACGATCAACGCCGGCAGACACAGGGTAATCACCACCCGGTTGAGCACGTCCGGGGTCGCGGCAGGCAGAATGCTGGCGCGCGCGAAGACCCAGCCGGCTGCAATCAGGGTCAGGATAATGAGGTAGGAAGTCACGATTCAGAAGATTCAGCGGTTACTGATATGATAGGAGAAAGGCTACAGGAGGGTATGCCGGCTTGCGCGTCAGGGAGGCGATCAAGCCGCACAGCAAGGGAGCACATGGCAGCCGCCGACACCCACTTGGACCGTTCGCGCCGACGCTGGGCCTGGTTTCTGCAGGTCTTCGGGATGCTGCTGCTGATCTGGTTTGCGCTCAACGGGATCGACGGTTTCTGGATCGGCATCATTGCCGCCCTGGCCGGCGCGGGTCTGGGTAGTTGGCTGGCACCCGAGGCGCCGTATCCGTGGCATCCGCTGCGCTGGCTGCATTTTGCCCTGTTTTTTTTGTGGGAATCTCTGAAGGGAGGCGTGGACGTGGCCATTCGCGCGTTCCACCCGCGACTGCTGATTGACCCGGTCTTCGTCGACCATCGCATTGGCTTGCCGGAGGGCAAGCCGACGACACTGCTGGTCAGCTTTGTCAGCCTCCTGCCCGGCACGCTGAGCGTGGAACTCCATGAACGGCGCCACACCCTCGTTGTCCATGCCCTGTCACCGGACAGCGTCACCTCCATCGACCGTCTGGAAGCGGCACTGGCTTCGATCTTCTCCGACGGCACACCCTCATGATGGACATTGCCCTGCCCGCCATCGTGCTGTTTCTGCTGCTGAACCTGATCGCAGGCATGGCCAGGGTGTACCGTGGCCCGACCCTGGCCGACCGGATGCTGGCCGCATTGCTGTTCAGCACCACGACCGTCGCTGCACTGCTGATCCTGGCCGAGTGGATGGCGATACCCGCGTTGCGCAACGTGGCGCTGCTGTTTGTGATGCTAGCCAGCGTCCTGTCGCTGGCATTCGTCGGCCTGCCGGCGCGCCACGACGACGAGGCCGACGATCCATGAGCACTGGCGATGCGCTGGCGCTGATACTGCTCCTGGCCGGCAGCGGCTTTTACTTTGCGGGCACGGTCGGACTGTTGCGCTTTCCTGACGTCTTCTGTCGCCTGCATGCCCTGACCAAGGCCGACAATCTCGGCCTGTGTCTGATTTGTGCCGGCCTGGCTGTCCTGAGTCAGGACTGGCGGGTAGCCTCCGTTCTGTTTCTGATCTGGCTGGTCGGCCTGCTCGCCGCGACCGTTTCAGCCCACCTCATCGCGCGCCATGCCCGGCAGGCCGGTTCGCGCGACCAGGAACCGCGGGATCCAGCCTGATGCTCGGCTCCCTGCTGGACCTGGTTATCATCGCCAGCCTGATCGCGCTGGCCATCCAGACCGTGCGCGGCCCTTCGCTGTTTCGCTCTATTATTCATTTCATCGTCCTGGGCCTGACCCTGGCCCTGGCCTGGACACGTCTGGGGGCGCCGGACCTGGCCATGGCCGAGGCCGCGATCGGTGCGGGCCTCACCGGCGCCCTGATGATGGTGGCCTATCGACGGCTGGTTGAACTGGCGCCGGAAACCCCCAAACCCCCGCCCGCGCCTCGATCCCGCCTGGCCCTGCCAATCGCGATTGCATCAGGCGGGCTGGTTGGCGTGCTTGGACTGGCCGCCATCCTGTCCGAGCCAGAGCCCGCACTGGCCGGGCTTGCGGTGATCGAGGCGCTGGAGCTTGAATCATTGGGCAATCCGATCACCGGGGTTCTCCTGCTGTATCGCGGGCTCGACACCCTGCTGGAAGTCGCCGTATTGCTGACCGCTTTCATCTCCGCCGTTGCGGTCACCCGGCGTGATGACCTGGATTACGCCGTCACCACCCGCGATCCTGATACCCCGCTGGTTGGCGCCCTGTTGGCCATCGTTGTGCCGCTGACGCTGCTGATCGCGGTGCATTTACTCAAGGCAGGCAGTCAGGACCCGGGCGGCGCTTTTCAGGCCGGCGCCGTTCTGGCGGCCTGCGGCGTGCTGCTGGTGCTGACCGGCAGAGTCCGGCCCCGTAGGGGTTCACAACCATTGATCAGCCTGGGCCTGGTCGCCGGGCTGATCAGCTTCAGCCTGATCGGCCTGGCCGCGATGTTGCGCGGACAGCCCCCGATGACGCTGCCCGGCAACTGGGCGGTCTACTGGATCGAGACCGCGATGATGCTGTCCATTGCGCTGACGCTGGTGCTCTTGTTTGCCAGCACGGAAAGCCTTGAGCGCGGTCGTCATGGATAGCTTCGCGCTCTACGTGGTCGCGGCCGCAGTGCTGTTCGGCGTCGGCGTCTACGGCCTGATCGTCAGCGTGCACCTGATGCGCAAGCTGTTCGCCATCAACATCATGGGGAACGCCATCTTCATCCTGATGGTGGCGGTGGCCGGCCCGATTGACGGGGCGCCTGACCCGGTGCCGCAAGCGCTGGTGCTGACGGGGATCGTCATCGCCGTCTCGGCCACCGCCTTTGCCCTGGCCCTGATGGTGCGACTCTTCCAGGAAACGGGCCGGGCCACGCTGGCCGAAGACGACTCGGACGATGACGACTGAAGCGCTGGCGCTGATCGTTTTTCTGCCGCTGTTGGCGGCAGCCGGGATCATTGCCCTGCCTCGATCGTGGATGGGCCTGCTGGTCCGAGTGGGCCTGTTCCCGCTACCCTTGCTGCTGGTCATTCCCACGCTGGAAGTAGTCCGGACCGGCCCGTTCAGAGTCCTGCTGGCAGGTCACGAGAGCCCGCTGGGCATCGTCTGGCTGCTCGATCCGCTCAGTCTGCTAATCCTCTGGCTCAATATCGGCATCACCCTGCTCATCAGCCTGCACGCAAGCTTTTCATTTCCGCCGGGGCAGGCGTTTTCCGGACAAGGCGGAGATGACCGCGCGCAGCGCTTCTGGCCCCTGTGGCTGATCCTGTTTGCCAGCATGAACGCGCTGGTGCTGTCGGCTGATCTGTTCAATATCTACGTCACGCTTGAACTTGTCACGTTGGCTGCCATCGGCCTGATCGCAATTGAAGGCAAACCACTGGCCCTGCGCGCGGCAATGCGCTATCTGCTGCTGGCGCTGATGGCCTCACTGCTTTATTTGCTCGGCGTCGGCTTGATCTACGGCCAGACCGGGGTGCTGGATCTCTACCTGATTGCCGAACGACTTGAACCAGCCTGGCTGAGCATCACCGCGCTGGCGCTGATGATCGTCGGGCTGTTGATCAAGTCCGCCATCTTTCCGCTACATGCCTGGCTCCCGGCCGCGCACGGCAACGCGCCCGGCCCGGTCAGCGCCATTCTCTCGGCCATGGTGGTCAAGGTCTCGGTTTATATCGTCTGGCGCCTGTGGTTCTGGTCGGCCGAGGCCTGGGATCTTGAAAGCGCGGCCATGCTCATGGGGCTGCTCGGAGCAGCAGCCATCATTTACGGATCGCTGGCCGCGCTGGTTCAGCAGCGCCTGAAAATGATCGTGGCCTATTCCACGGTTGCCCAGCTCGGCTACCTGATGCTGCTGTTCCCGCTCGCCAGCACGCTGGCGTTTCAGGCCGCCAGCTACCACCTGCTGTCCCACGGCATGGCCAAGGCGGCCATGTTCCTGGCCGCCGCCAACATTCTGCGCGCGATGGGCACCGACCGGATCAAGCGCCTGGCCGGCATTGACCAGCGACTGCCGCTGGACGTTTTCGCCCTGGCCCTGGCCGGTGTGAGCATCATGGGGCTGCCGCCCAGCGGTGGCTTCCTGGCCAAGTGGCTGTTTCTTGAAGCGGCCTACGAGCAGGAGGCCTGGGGCTGGCTGGTGCTGGTCGCAGCCAGCGGCTTGCTGGCCGCCGCCTACCTGTTCCGGGTGCTGGCCATACTCTGCCTGCACCCACGCAAGCGACGCCAGCGAACCGGTCGCCGACGGGCGCCCAACCTGGCCAGTGTCGCCGCCATACTGCTGGCCGCAGGTGCCATCATGGCCGGGTTTGCTTCGGCACCCGTGCTTGATCTGGTCGAAGCAGGTTTGCCGCCGGGGTTGGCGCCATGATGGATATCCTGCTGTTCTGGACGCCGCTGGTCACAGTGATCGTGTCGGCATTGACCGGCATCGTGATCTTTGTGGCCGGTGAGCGTCGATTTCGCCTGCGCATCATCCTCAACCTGTTGGCGGCCCTGCTCAAGCTGATTCTGGTGATCCTGATCGGACTGCTGGTACTGGCCGGCCACACACCGGAGTTCCGCGTCTCGCTGGTGCCGGGGCTGGACCTCGTGCTGCGCGCCGATGCCCTGAGCCTGCTGTTTGCCTCCCTGTCAGCCGTGCTCTGGCTGGTGACCACGGTTTACGCCATCGCCTACCTTGAGCGCTCACCCAACCGGGCCCGGTTTTTCGGATTTTTCAGCCTCTGTGTGACCGCAACCATGGGCATCAGTATGGCGGGCAACCTGCTGACTTTCTTCATTTTCTACGAGCTGCTGACGCTCACCACCTGGCCGCTGGTGGTCCATACCGGCACCGCGGCCGCGATCCGCAGCGGACGAGTTTATCTGCGCTACACCTTGTCCGGCGGCGTCCTGTTCCTGATTGGCCTGATCTGGTTGTACGGCATCACCGGGCCAAATGATTTCATCGCCGGCGGTACGCTGGCCGAGTACGGCGTTGATCAGCGCCTGAGCCTGCAGATCATCTTCGTGCTGCTGGCCATCGGCATGGGCGTGAAGGCAGCGCTGTATCCGCTGCATCGCTGGCTGCCTGAAGCCATGGTGGCCCCGGCGCCGGTCAGCGCGCTGCTGCATGCGGTCGCGGTGGTCAAGGCCGGTGCTTTCGGGCTGGTTCGCCTGGTTGAAGACGTCTACGGACCCGAACTGGTCGCCGATCTGGGCATGGACCTGCCCCTGCTGCTGGTCGCCGCCTTCACCATTCTGTACGGATCAGTCCAGGCGCTGCGCCAGGTCGACCTCAAAAAACGTCTGGCGTTCTCCACTGTCAGCCAGGTGTCCTACATCGTGCTCGGCATCGCCATCGGCGGCCCGATCGCCACCATCGGCGGGATCGTCCACCTGGTCCATCAGGGGCTGATGAAAATCATCCTGTTCTTCTGCGCTGGCATCTACGGCAATCTTCTCGGGATCAAGTACATCCACCAACTCGACGGCGTCGGCCGCCGCATGCCCTGGACCAGCGCCTGCTTTACCGTTGGCGCGATGGGCATGATCGGATTACCACCGGTTGCGGGCTTCGTCAGCAAATGGTATCTAGGGGCCGGCGCCGTTGCGGTCGACAGGGACTGGGTGGTGGCCGTGCTGGTGGCGAGTACCGTGCTCAACGCCAGTTACTTTCTGCCGGTGCTCAAGCGGATCTGGCTGCATCCACCACCCGATCAATGGCCCAGCGAAGCGCATGTCAGCCGCCTGGAGAGAGGATCACTGGTCGGTTCGGCCCTGGTTGCCACCGTGCTGGCCCTGGGCGTCGGCCTGCTGGCTGGCCATCCGCTTAGCCCGCTGACCTGGGCCTCGGCCATCGTGACGGAGTATTTCCCGTGAGCGCAGTGGCCGCCGTTCTCCTGCCGCTTACGCTGATGCTGTTGTTTCCAGCGCCCGATCGGCTGCGCCGTATCGCCATCGGCCTGACGCCCTGGTCAGGCGTATTGCTGTTCTGGCCGCTGCTGGACTCGCCATCGGCCAGCTTTTCCTGGCCGCTGCTCGGTATCACCCTGCGCCTGGATTCGGTCAGCCAGCCGCTGATACTGCTTGCCGCCGTGGCCTGGAACTTGAGCGCCTGGTTTGCCTGGAAGACCATCGAGCGCGACCGCCGCTGGTTCTGGAGCGGCTGGCTGGGGGCGTTGTCCGGCATGAGCCTGCTGCTGCTGGCCGGTGATCTGGCCACGTTCTACATTGGCTATGCCTTGCTGAGCCTGGCCGCCTACCTGCTGATCACCCACGAACATAATGAACGCGCCTGGCGGGCCGCCCGCGTTTACCTGACCATGGCCTTCATGGGTGAAGCCGCCATCCTGAGCGGTATTCTGCTGCTGGCCGGAAGCATCGGCAACGCGGAATTCATCACCTTTCCCGAACTCACAGACGCCCTGGCCGAGTCCCCCGCGCGCTGGCTGCTGCTGATCGGTTTCGCCGTCAAGATGGGCATCATGCCGCTGCATCTGTGGCTGCCGTTGGCCCACCCTGTTGCGCCCGTGCCCGCCAGCGCCGTGTTGTCCGGCGTGATCGTCAAGGCCG
>SKIE01000284.1 GCA_007116585.1 Wenzhouxiangella sp.
CGATGGCGCCAGCCACATGCGGGCTGGCCATAGAGGTTCCGGTCAACCCGGCCACATCCTCCCGACCGGGCACGTAGGCCGCCTGAATACCCTGGCCCGGCGCCAGGACGTTGGGTTTCATGACCCCCGGAACGCTTGGCGAGGGACCTCGCGAAGAGAAACTGGAGACCTGGTCCGCCAGATCCGAGCGCGCAAATCGGACCCGGCGAGAAGCCTGCTCCTGGAGCAGGCCGTCCAGTTCCAGCCCGTCGCTGCGCGACAGGGCTGCGGCCGGCACTCGCGTGCCCTCCAGTCCGGCCATGCAGATCGCGCCATCGGCTGCGTTGTTGTAGATCAATACGGCACTAGCCCCAGCCGCTTCGGCATTCAGCACCTTGGTCTCGAACGTGCAGTCACCGCGTTCCAGCAAGGCCATGGCGCCGTCAAAAGCGCCTGGTGGAAACCGGTCGCAGCCGAGCGCATTGCCGTTGAAGTCCGCCCCCCGGCGAACCGGCAAGAACCCCAGCCCCATGGCCGAGTCACCGGGTCCGGTACCAAAGCGTACCGAGCGCCGGCCGAGCGTCTCGATTTCGATCTCGGTCGTGGCGCAGGCCGCAGTCGTGCTGCTGCCTACCGCAAGCACCCAGGGCGCTTCAGCCGGCCAGGCGACCGTGCCGGACTCAGGGCCCTCGTTACCTGCCGAGGTCACAAAGGTGATGCCGGCATCGCGCAGATTGAGGACCTGGCGCGCTGTTGAACTGGTCCAGGGGTTCAGCGAATCGGGGCTGCCGATTGAAAAGTTGACCACATCGACCCCGTCGAGCAGCGCCTGTTCCAGCGCATCCCGAATGGCGGCACCCGCACACCCGCCCTCATCATCTGAATCCGGATCCAGATCCTCACAGACCCGGTAAGACACAATATTCGCTCGTGGGGCAACGCCGGCCTGGCCGGACTGCCAGTCATTGCCCGCCGCAATCGCGGCGACGTGCGTACCGTGCCCGTCAGTATCGAGACCGTCGGTCGAATCACTGGTGAAGTCATACACACCAATGAGCTTGTTGTTGCACTGGACATTGGAGCGGCTGCACAGACCCAGGCGCTGCCCCAACGGATTGCCGTAGCTGAAACCACCGCTGTCGGACGGGTTATCGGAAAACGCCCGGTGGCTCCAGTTGATGCCGCTGTCGATAACGCCAATGACCACACCCTCGCCGCGCGCTGCCGGCAGACCATTGCCGCCGCCCCAGACATTGGGCGCACCAATCTGGCGTGGACCATTAGCCAACTGCAGTCGATAGATCCTCTCGCGCTCAACCTCGACGACCCCCGGCAGACCTTCAAGCAGCCGGGCCTCCGCCGCATCGATGTCCAGGATCACGCTGTTGCTGGTGTGCCGGAGCCGTGCGGTCGGCTTGAGTGCGCGCCCCAGCACACTGCTGGCCCGGGCCAGAAACCACTCCTGCTGCCGATCGAGATGGTCGGTATAGCTGCGGACTGCCGGATCATGACGGTCAAAACGACGGCCGGTCACCGATGGCGCTGTCGCCTCCAGCCGAGCAACGTTCTGTTGCTGTAGTTGAACGCCAGAGGTCGGCGGACCGGCATATTCCAGCGTCGGCGCGTCCTCCAGATGAATGATCCAGCGCGACCCGAAACGGACCTCATCTTTCTGCACCAAGGTGGCCGCGATGACCGGAGTACCGATCAGCAAACTGGCGATTAGCAGAAGAGTGCGCATGGATCAACAAATTCCTGAGGCGAGGTGGGGTCAGCCGACCGGCTGACGCAGGGTGACCAGTTCTTCTGCCCCGGTCGGATGAATGCCGACCGTGCGGTCGAAATCGGCCTTGGTCAGACCGGCTCTGACCGCCACCGCGAAGCCTTGCAGCATTTCCGGTGCATCCAGACCCACCACATGGCAGCCAAGAACTCGATCCGTGCTGGCGTCTACCACCAACTTCATCATGCCTTTTTCATGTCGACCCGCCACAGTATATTTCATCGGCGTAAAGGCGGAACGGAACACTCTGATGTCAAAGCCTTTCTCCCGGGCCTCGTCTTCACTCAGGCCTACCGTTCCGACTGGTGGCTGTGAAAAGACAGCCGCCGGCGTGTTGTCGTGTTCAACCGGCCGGTCCATGCCGCCGAACTGCGTGTCGGCAAACGCATGTCCTTCCATCAAGGCGACCGGTGTGAGGTTGATGCGGTCGGTCACATCGCCCACCGCGAAGATGTTCGAGACCGATGTACGGCTGTATTCATCGACCTCGATCCGGTTCCCGGCGCCGGTCTGAACGCCGGCTTCTTCCAGACCCAGATCCCAGGTGTAGGGCTCGCGACCGGTCGCGAACATCACGCCATCGACAATCTGCGTACTGTCATCGGAGTAGGTCACGCGAATGCCCTCAGCGGTTGTTTCCAGCCGGGCGGGCGCAGCATGGTAGCGAAACTCGACCCCGCGCCCGGCCATGCCACGCTCGACAGCCACGCGCACATCCTCGTCAAAACCGCGCAGAATGCGGTCGCGGCGATAGGCCAGCGTCACCTCCGAGCCCAGCCCGTTGAAAATTCCGGCAAATTCCACCGCGATGTAGCCGGCACCTGCAATCAGCACTCGCTGGGGCTGCTGATCCAGGTGAAACGCCTCATCTGAAGTAAAACCCAACTCCTTGCCTGGAATATCGGGCACCCACGGCCTGCCACCAACGGCAATGAGTATTTTCTCCGCGGTGTAGCGGCTGTCTCCGACCGCGACCGTGTTGGCATCCACAAGCCGCCCACGACCCATGTGCAGGGTCACGCCTGCACCGTCCAGCAGCCGCAGGTAGATTTCGTTCAACCGGTCGATTTCGGCATCCTTGACCCGGATCAGCTCGGGCCACGAAAACCTGGGCTGGTCGACGGCCCAGCCGTAACCGGCGGCATCGTCAAACGCTTCGCTGAACTGCGAGGCATACACCAGCAATTTTTTTGGCACGCAACCGCGAATCACGCAGGTACCGCCAACGCGGGATTCCTCGCAGATGGCGACCCGGGCGCCATGGCCTGCGGCCATTCGCGCGGCGCGCACACCGCCTGATCCGGCGCCAATCACGAACAGGTCGTAGTCAAATTCGGTCATTCTTTAAGTCAAACACCTTGATATGGAGCAAAACAATTCTGAAACGCGATGGTACGATATTTGAAGAAATGCCCCATCCGCATATTACCTACCACCTGATGACGCTGAATCCGGACCGCGCAGGCGGAGAAAACTTCTGCCAGTGAACCCTCTATTGCAGGCACAAACGGTCAGTTTCGCGCGGGGCGGGGATCTGGTCTTTCAGCCGGTGGACGTGAGTCTGATGTCCGGTCGCGCGCTGGTCATCTCCGGGCCCAACGGCAGCGGCAAAACCACCCTGCTCAGAGTGCTTGCCGGCATCCTGCAGCCGACGACCGGGAAGCTGGAGCGCAGCGCAAGCCTCGCGTTTCTCGGCCATCTGGCCGCGGTGAAAGGCGACCTCAGCTGCCGTGAAAACCTCTCCTTCGGCGCACGGTTCAGCGGCGCTCCGGGCATGGACATCAACCGGGCCATGGGGCGCGTCGGTCTGGCCGGACTCGGCCTGCGCCCGGCCCGGGCGCTGTCGGCCGGTCAGAAGCGGCGCCTGGGGCTGGCCGGCCTGCTGGTCGCACGGCGCGAGATCTGGCTGCTGGATGAACCGTACGCCAGCCTGGATGATATCGGCGGGGAACTGGTCGACAGCC
>SKIE01000057.1 GCA_007116585.1 Wenzhouxiangella sp.
AGCGCAGATGAGTCTTGCCCAGACCCGCAGGTGTTTTCCTCAGCACTGAGCGCCAGAACACGGTATTTTTCAGGAATGCCGCGCGCCAATCACCTGACGCCGACTCTTCGGGCAGATCGCGCGCAATACGCTGTGCCGTCCAGCGCCGATTCAGGAAATGGATGCCCAGCAACCCTGCCAGTAGCGCGCCGGCCCCGATCGAGGACATGACCGGGCGTTGCTGAGCGGCTTCGATGATCGAGCCATCGAACCAGGCGCCGAGGCCGACGCCCAGGGCCGACACAGCCCATATCACCATCGCCAGAACGATCGTCATCAAAACCGCATCCGACCACAGCACGTTGCGCCGCCACCGCCGCATCGCGTCGCGCAGCGCCGGGAGAGTATCCATTTCAATCGACTCGGCAATTGCCTGCAGCGTGCCGACGATGCGGTAAGAGCGCGACGAACTGATTTCTGCAATCTTGGCGTGGATTTCCTCGCGGTCACGGGCCGTTTTGCGGCTGTACCGGGCACTGAGCTTTTCATCCGGGATATCCACCGCGGCAGTTTCGTTGTAGATGCGGTAGAAGCGTCCGGTGGTATTGCCCTCCCGCACGACGGCCCGCTGCCAGGCCGAGACCACCTCTTCCAGATTGTCCTCGCGCCAGGTGGTGTCGACCATGTTGAGAATGAACACCAGCTTGGTGAAATCACTGCGGCCGGCGACCCGGTTGACCAGATGTTCCAGCGTGTCGCGCATGGCGCCAGGCTCGGGGTGGCGGGCATCGAAAAACACCAGCACGAGGTCGGAGAGGTCAATGATGTGATCGGTCAACTGCAGGATGGTCGCGCGTTGCTCGTCTGCATCAAAGCCCGGCGAATCAATCAGAATCCTGCCCTGCAGGCGCTCGGACGGCACGGTTTTCATGGCCAGGAAGTGATCAACGGTGCGACCGGCCCCGTCGCCGAGGCGCTCGATCTCATGGCTGACCCGATAAAACGGAAAGCGTGGATCGCCATCAAGCGCCAGCCCGGGCAACTCCTTGACCTCATCACCCGCGCCGTAGCTGAGCACCGTGAACCGGTCATCGACCGCCTGGCTGCCGCTGCGCTGCACCTCCCGGCCGACGAACTCGTTGATGAACGTCGATTTGCCGGCCGAGAAGGTGCCGAGCACGGCAACCATCGGCCACCATGAAATGGTGAAAGCGTACGACTCTTCCTCGGCATCCAGCAGGCCGGCCCGGTAGCCGATCCGATCGAGCTCGCGAAACTGCTCGACCACACCCTCCAGCGCCGGGTTTTCTTCAAGCAGCTGTTCGCTGAGCCTGGTCAGCTGCGTATCGACTCTGGTTCCCGGGCGATTGAGCATCTGGTTGACTCCTCATGAATTGGGTGAAGCCAACCGGCCGTGGAGGCCGGTTTTTGCTCACCGGAGCCTAACATAGCCGCCCGATTTGGTAGCCCCTGACCGTGCTCGAAGCGCAGAGACTCAGGATTTCAGGGCCTGCACCACGGCTTCAGCCGTTGCCGCTGATGACGCCGGATTCTGTCCGGTGATCAGACGGCCGTCGACAACGACTTTCGAAGCCCAGTCGCTGGCCCGATGGTAGCTGGCCCCCAGTTTCTGCACCTCGTCTTCCAGCAGGAAAGGCACCACTTCGGCCAGGCCCACCGCTTCCTCCTCGCTGTTGCTGAACGCGGTGACCTGGCGGCCTTTCAGCAGCGGATCGCCGCTTTCGGTTTCAGCCTTGAGAAAAACCGCCGGCGCGTGGCAGACCGCGGACACGATCTTGCCGTGCGTCACCGCGCTCTTGATCAGGCCGAGGCTGTCGGCATCGTCGACCAGGTCATACAGCGGCCCATGGCCACCCGGATAGAAGACGGCATCAAAGTCGGCCACATCAATGTCGGCCAGTTTCTGCGTATTCGACAGAGCCGCCTTGGCCTCCGGGTCTTGAGCAAAACGGCGCGTGGCGTCGGTCTGCGCATCATCACCTTCGCTGTTCGGGTCAATCGGCGGCTGACCGCCGGCCGGCGAGGCCAGAGTGAGGTTTGCCCCGGCATCCTTGAACACGTAGTACGGCGCGGCAAATTCCTCCAGCCAGAAGCCGGTTTTGTGACCGCTGTCGCCAAGTTCGGCATGAGAAGTGAGAACCATCAGGATTTTCATCGAATGCTCCAGGGAAATCGATCGCGCAGTGTGCGGGTCAGGCAGTGATCAATCTGTCAGGCCAAAGCGCAGCCTCAACCGCCCCGAAGCCCGCTGTCGCATCGCTGTCGCATGCGACAGGCGGGCGACATGGCAGACGACTGTCGTTTTCAGCAGGCCCGCCATGGCCTGTAATCGGTTCAACGCAATCTGGCGTGACAACGCAAGGAACCGAAATGAACCACAATACAGAGCGCAGCGCATCAACCGCCCGAGGCGAAAACAGTCGCATGAAAATCAGCCTGGCACGCGGCACAGAAACCTGGTTTGACGTCGACGGCATCACGATTCACTTCTGGGGCTCCAACTGGACCGGCCGGGAGATCGTTACCGTCCGCAACGGCGGCGAGGCCCATGTAGTCTCTGATGTCCGGAGTCTCCGATTCAAGACTCTGCACGAGTTCGAACACAAGGGTCGCCGGTATGCCCTGAATTTTTCAATCGGCCTGGGCAAGGCCGAAGTTCAGCTGTTTCGCGACGGTGAGCTGATCGACTCCGACCTGGTCGACAACAGCGGCATTCGCATCAACCTAGAAACTGGCCGCCTGGACTGGGGACATGCCATGAAGAAACTCGTTCTGCCCTTGGTCGTCGGGATCATCGTTGGCGTCACTTTTGGCTATGGAGTCGGGGTGATTCTGAAATGAGCGCCCGTGCCGAAAAACTGCTTGCGCGTATTCGACGGTGGCTGCCCCGACTGCTGCCGGCATGGCCGATCGCCATGGCGTACTACGACACGCTGACCCGGCAGTGGGCCCAGGCGGCTGGGAGCAGCGGCTGATGGATGTTTCCAGCGAAAAAGTCCGCGAGGCCCGCATGGAGCGCGGCTGGACCCAGCAGCAGCTGGCCGAAGTAGCCGACCTGAGTCTGCGCACAGTGCAGCGGGTGGAGAACCAGTCAGTCGCCTCCAACGAAACCGTATCCGCCCTGTGCGCCGTGCTGGAAATCCCGCGCAGCGAGCTGCTGACCCAGGATCCTAGCCGGCCCGAACACCAGGCGGCACAGCGGCGCATGGGGATGCTGGTGCCGATCGCCGGCATGGTGGGTGCCGCTCTGGGTTCAGGCATCACCGTGCTCCTGATACGCCTCGCCGGTGCCGGCTGAATCGTGAGTTTGGGGGCGCTCGCCTCGCGCCCGACTTCTGCCCGAATTAATATTGATTGTGCGTTGCAAAATTGACCCCGGACAAAAACCCGCAGAGAGGCAGAAACTAGGATGAACTAAAGGCCGACAGGCCGCTGCAACAATCAAAAAAGTCTCCGCAAAATGGCAGAAAAGCAGCTGATGAACCGATGGTGGGTGGTGGCTGGCGCTTTGGTGATTCAGGCCAGCCTGGGTGCGGTCTATATCTGGAGTATTTTCCAACAGCCGCTGCTGGAGTACTTTGATGGCTGGACCCAGGTCCAGGTGACCTACCCGGCCCAGATTGTTCTGGCCTGTTTCGCGCTGGGGGTGATTCTGGGTGGTCGCCTTCAGGATCGGCTGGGGCCGCGGCTGGTGGCCACGGCCGGCGGCGTGATCCTGAGCTGCG
>SKIE01000329.1 GCA_007116585.1 Wenzhouxiangella sp.
CCCTGGCCGACATGCTGCGCACCGCTCAGGTCCAGGTGCGTCACTTCGCGCCCGTTGTGCTGGCCGGGCCGGAAGACGCGGCCGCCTGTCGCCAGGCCCTGCTGGCCGCGCTCCCGGTCGATCTGCTCGTTGCCCCCTCCGCTCAGGCACTGCGCGAATCCGTCGCGCTCGTCGGGATCGACATCCTGGCCGATTGCGCCCTGGTGGTGCCCGGCGAGGGCACGGCCGAATTGGCCCGATCGCTGGGTTTTCAGAAGGTGATCCACCCGCCGGGTGGCGGCACCAGTGAGGAGATGCTGGCCCTGCCGGCGTTGCAGCAGGTCGAGGGCCGGCGCGTTCTGATTCTGGCGGCGGCCGGTGGCCGGACCGTGATCCAGCAGCGCCTGGCTGAACGAGATGCGGCTGTACAGCGGCTGCATGTCTACCGCCGCGTGCCGCAGTCTGTCCCCGAGGCGCTGGCCGCGGAGTTGGGCACGGCCGCCGACCCGATCGTGCTGCTCGCCAGCGGTGGGGCGCTGCAGGCGCTGGCCGGGACGCTCGCGCGGTCCACCTGGTCACAGCTGTGTGCCGGCCTGATGGTCGCACCCTCCGAGCGCGTGGCAGCGCAAGCGCGCGAACACGGGGCGCAGCACGTGGTCTGCGCGTCCGGAGCCGATCATCAGTCCATGCTTCGCGCGCTGGCCTCCGTCCGGAAAGACCTGGATGTTTGCGGTACCCTTGATAAATCAGAGCCGCGCCGGTTCCGGAACGGGTAGTCAGGATACGAACATGAGCAGCGACAAGGAAGATCCGCCGGAAGCCCCGGACGGTTCGGAAAAAGAACACGACAGCCGCCCGCCGAAGCAGCGCGGCGGCGGACCAGCCTGGCTGGCCTTTCTGCTGGCCCTGGCGGCGCTGGGCGCATCGGCCTGGCTGGTTTATGAACACGAGTTCCAGCCTGCCGAGCCTGCCGAGGCAGAAGCCGTCTCGGCGCTGGATGCCCGTCTGGCCGAGCTCGACGAGCGTGTATCCGAGCTGCAGGCCGGGCTGGGCGCGCAAGCCGAGTCAGCCGACCAGCAGCTGGCCGAGCTGGAGCAGTCGCTGGACGCTCGTCTCGAGCGCCATTTCGAGCGCGTGGCTGATCTGGAGCGCGCGGTCGGTCGGGTTGAGGCGCGCTGGGAAGAGCTGCCCGAACGCGTCGATTCGCTGGAGCGCGACCTGGCCGAGCGCGTGGCCGATGGTCGGGAATTGCGCGAGCGCCTCGATGCGGCCATTCGTGAGCTGGATGAACGCGGCGACCTGGAGCGTCAGGTGGATCGCGATCTGCGGCGCCGGATCGTCATGCTCGAGGCGGCCGGACTGCTGCGCAGCGGTCAGGACCTGGCCGAACTGGCCGGTGATCGGCAGGCGGCACTGCGCGCCTTTCGCCGCGCCCGCACCCGGCTCGAGACGCTGGAAGATCCACGCCTGGAGCAGGTCCAGCGCAGCCTGGCCCGCGAGATTGAAGCCCTGGGTGCGGCGCCGGGCTCGGATCTGCACGGCGAGCTGGCCGTGCTGGAGCGCCTGGGGCGCGAGGCCGCAAGCCTGCCCCTGCAGGTTGAGCCGGTGGCGGTGCGTGCAAGCGAGGAAGATGCTGATGGCTGGCGCGAACGCGTCGGCGCAACCCTGCGCTCGCTGGTTCGGGTGCAGGCACGCGACGAGGTCGGCCGGACGGAAGAGTCGTTCCAGGCGGCGCGCGAGCAGCTGCGTCTGCGCCTGCTCACGGCCGAGCTGGCCGTGGCTCGACGCGATGCCGATGCGCTGGCCTTGCAGACCGGCGCTGCTGTTGAATTGCTGGATGAGTGGTTTCAGGGCGATGCGGCATCGGTCGCGGCTGCCCGGGCCGAACTGGAACGACTCGGCAGCCTGTCGCTGCAGGCCGAGCTGCCGCCGCTCGGCACGGCGCTGGAACAGCTTGAAGCGCGGCTGAGCGACTCGTGAAGCGGCTGCTGTTCATCATTGCCAGCGTCGCCGTCCTGGCCGCGGCGGCGGTTCTGGCGCCGGTCCTGCTCGAAGATCCTGGCCGGGTCGTGATCGAAATGAGCCGCTGGCGCATCGAGATGTCGGCGCTGGTGCTGGCAATGCTGGTCGTGGCCGCCTGGATTGCGCTGGCCGTGGCGCTGGCGCTGATCCGTCTGCCGGGACAGGCCGCTGGCAAGGCGCGCCGGGCGCGCGCCGGGCGGCAGCTGGAGAGCGGGCTGCTGGCGCTGGCCGAAGGTGACTGGCAGCGCGCGGAAAAGAAACTGGACCGGGCCCTGGCCTACCGCGGATCGACCGCCGGCTACCTGGCCGCGGCGCGCGCCGCCCAGGGCCAGGCCGATATCGAAGGACGCGATCGCTGGCTGCAGCTGGCCGATAGCCGCCTGGGCCGGCGCCACTTCGTGACCGGGCTGGCGCGGGCGCGGATGCTGCTGGATGAAGGCCGAACCGCCGAGGCCATTACCATTCTTGAAAACCTCCATCTGAAAAAGTCGCGCCACCAGGGCCTGCTCAGAATGCTGCTGCAGGCCTACCAGGATGCCGGGCGCTGGCGCGACCTGCGTTTCCTCACCCCGGCCTTGTACAAGGCCGAAATTGTGGATGCACGGCGCCGGGATGAACTGGCGGTGCTGGCCGGCGTGCGCGATATCGAGCAGTCCGAGCACGCCGCCGAGCTGGAAGCGGCCTGGCGCGCCCTGCCGCGCAGGCAGCGCCGCGAACGGGAGCTGGTGCTGGCCTACGGGCGGCGCGCGGCCGAACTCGGCCGGTCCTCGCTGGCCGGCAGCCATTTGAAAAAATGCCTGGATACGGAACTGGATTCGCGGCTGTTGCGCGTCTATGCCCTGGTCGAGGCCGGCGACCGCCCGGGCCGGATCAGGGACTGTCTGCGCTGGCTGGAGTCCGAGCCCAATCATCCCGGCCTGCATCTGGCGCTGGGCATGATGTATCTGGACGATCGTGACGATGACCGCGCCCGCGGGCATCTGGAAAAAGCGGTGGCTGCCCACCCGGACGGCGAGGCCTACGCGCTGCTTGGCCGCGTGCTGGACCGGTCCGGACGGCTTGAGGCGGCGGCGCAGTGCTACCGCAACGCGCTGCGCCTGCAAAGCGGCCGCGCCCCCGAGCAGCTGCCGCCGCCGCAACGCGACGCGCTCGAGTCGGACGCCTCCGAGCCGGACGCGCCCTAAGCCGCCGCGAAACTTAGCCGGGGCACCACGGTCAAACTTCACCGTCGGTTTACCGCCGTCGTGGCTAACTGCTACACTGGGATGTTGATTTACGGGAGAGTTGCATGAGCAATCAGCTGGTACCAAGTCATCTGCTGGCGCCGGCCGGAACGGGATCGCTGGACGCCTACATTCAGGAGGTGAACCGCCTGCCGGTTTTGACCCTGGAAGAGGAGCAGGATCTGGCCCGTCGCTTCCGCGATGACGATGATCTCGATGCTGCCCGCCACATGGTCATGTCGCACCTGCGCTTCGTGGTTCACGTGGCGCGGGGATATGCCGGGTACGGTCTGCCGTTGGGCGATCTGGTGCAGGAAGGCAATATCGGGCTGATGAAGGCCGTCAAGCGCTTCGACCCCGAACAGGGCGTGCGTCTGGTGTCGTTTGCCGTGCACTGGATTCGCGCCGAAATCCATGAATTCATCCTGCGCAACTGGCGCATTGTCAAGGTCGCCACGACCAAGGCCCAGCGCAAACTGTTTTTCAATCTGCGCCGGCAGA
>SKIE01000285.1 GCA_007116585.1 Wenzhouxiangella sp.
AGCCCTCGCCGCCGGTGCGGTCGGTGACCGGCCAGGATTGGCGCAGCAGCCCTCCATCCGTGACCTGCCAGCCAAAGCGCTGCAGCTGACTGCGACGCTGGGCCTGGGGGTTGTCCCAACCGGCCCGGGTCGCCTCGAGGCGGTCGTCCCGACCGGCCAGCGCCGGCACATGCCCGCCGTCGGCGACTCGCACCGGTCGCGACACCAGCTGGCGCAGATCGGCTTCCAGCCGGGCGACTCCCAGCTGCAGTTCGGCCAGTTCCTCGCTGCGCTCGCGCTGAACGAAGGCCGCCTCGGACAGGGCCGAAAGCGTCAGGTAAACGCTGCCGGCCAGAATGGCGAACACGCTGACCGCGATCAGCACCTCGACCAGGCTGAACCCCCCGCTCTTGCGCGCGCGCATCACGGCGGCAAAAATCCGGTATGGGTCAAAAGCGGCGTGTCAGAAGACGATTCGGCATAGACCGCGACATCGACCCGAATCAGCTCACCGCCCGGGGCGGGCTGCATCAGGGCCTGCCAGGTCCAGTCGCGGTCGGCCATGGTCTCGCGCCCCTGGCGGCGACCGCTCGCCGGCACACCCTCAAGGCGCAGCTCTGCGATCACGTTGTCAGCCACCCACAGGGCGAGCGTGCGTTCCTCCAGCGCCAGCTGAGTATCCAGCGCCTGGGCGCCAGCGCGAGCCAGCGCGGCAAGCGCAATGGCGACCACCACCAGCGCAACCAGCACCTCAAGCAGGGTAAAGCCGGTCCTGCCGGCCAAGCCCGGACACGACCGCGGCGACGAGCGGGCGAACACCGACATCGCTAAGAGGTCGACAGTTCGATTCGACCGCCAGCGCTGACGCTCAGCCGGGCACTGCGATCCGCGGCGCGCAGTTCCAGCTCGAATGACGTGATCTCACCCAGCGGCTGGCAGATGATCTGCGGCTGCTCAATCTCGGCATCCAGCGCCTGGCGCCGTCCTTCCAGAAACAGCGTCGCTTGCCCGGGCTCAGGCCAGCGGCGCTGACGGCTAGTACCCTGATCCGGCAGCGCAACCCAGCCGGCCGAGCCTGCCTGCCAGAAATCATAGCCGTCCTCGGTCAGACGGATGCCGCGCGGACGGGACTGGAAAAGCGCCTGCTCGCACTGCACCTCAAGCAGGGCGGCCAGGCGCTGCAGCTGCTCACGCGGTGCATCGGCATCCCCCCAACGTCCCAGGCTCAACACGGCCAGACCCGCCATGACCGCACCAATGGTCACCACGACCAGCAGTTCAATCAGGGTGAAGCCGCGGCAGCGCTGCTGCATCAGTTGTCCCAGTTGCCAATCTCCGCATTGATGCCCTCGCCGCCGGGCACGCCATTGGCGCCGAAGGTCCAGACGTCGATCTCACCGTGGACGCCCGGATAGAGGTACTGATAAGAGCGTCCCCAGGGATCCCGCGGCAGCCGGTCCAGATAACCGCCTGGCCGCCAGTTGGGTGCCTCTGGCCGACCCGAGGGCTGGCGCACCAGCGCCTCCAGACCCTGCTCGGTGGACGGGTAGACATAGTTATCCAGGCGGTACATGTTCAGCGCGGTGACGAGTGCCTGTATATCCTGCTGGGCCTTGGTCACGCGCGCCCGATCAGGTTCGTCCATCACCCGCGGCACGACGATGGCGGCCAGGATGCCGATAATGACCACCACCACAAGAATCTCGATCAAGGAAAAGCCCTGCGCCCGGGCCGGCACCGGCACCGACGAACTGGCTGCGGCGAAACATCGCATTGACGTACACTCCCGACAAGGTCGGTGAAATCCGATGGCTAACATGATACGCGCATGACCACCTCCGGCAACAGCGCCGCCAGACCCCGAATCTGATGCGCCAAATCCGCGTTTACGTCGACCAGACCCTGCAGGCCGACGCCGAGCTTGAACTGCCGCGGGACGCGGCTCACCACCTGGTTCGTGTGCTGCGGCTGCGCGGCGGCGACCGGGTCACGCTGTTCAACGGTAACGGACGGGAGCATCCGGGCGAAGTGCTCGACGGGGCGGCGCGTGCCAGCTGCCGCGTGCGCCTGGGCCCGGCGACTGAACCCACGGTGGAATCCCCGCTGCGGCTGACCCTGATCCAGGGCATCGGCCGCGGCGAACGCATGGACTGGGCCATTCAGAAATCGACCGAGCTGGGCGTTGAGCGCATCCAGCCCGTGTTCACTGACCGGACGGAAGTGCGGCTGGACGGCGCACGCGCGAGCAAACGACTGCGCCACTGGCAGCACGTCGCCATCGCCGCCAGCGAACAAAGCGGCCGAGTCCGGGTGCCGCGCATCGATGCACCACTGCCCCTGCGCGATCTGGAGCCGTGCCAAGATGGGGGACTATTTCTCGACCCGCGAGCCGTCGACCGGCCTTCCGACCTCAAGCCTACCGCGACCGGCACATGGATCGTTGTCGTCGGACCGGAAGGCGGCTTGAGCGAGGCCGAAACCGCCTGGCTGACCGAGCAGGGATTTCGCGGCCTGAAGCTCGGACCACGCGTGCTGCGCACGGAGACCGCCGGCCCGGCCGTACTGGCCATGCTGCAGACCCGATTCGGCGACTGGTGAGCGGCAGCAACCGACAATGGACAAACCTTTGGAAGCATGGTGCCCAATGAACGAGAGCTCCGCCACTGCTGGCTGGCTGAACCTGGACATCGAAACGCCTTCAGCACAGGTCGATCAGGCCGAAGCCGTTCTGTTCGAGCTCGGGGCTGCGTCCATCACCCTGCTGGATGCGGCCGACCATCCTCTGCATGAGCCTGATCCGGGGCAGACGCCGATCTGGCCCCGGGTCATCCTGCGCGCCCTGTTCGCGCCCGACTGCCGTCGTGATGCCATCGCAGCCGCCCTGAGTGAGGCAGGCATCATCCCGTCGGCCAGCCATCTACATTTCAGCGAGCTGGCCGATCAGGACTGGGAACGCGCCTGGATGGACCGGTTTCAACCCATGCATTTCGGCCACGGGCTCTGGATCTGCCCCAGCCACATGACGCCCGAACCGGACTGGCCACACGTGATCCGGCTGGATCCGGGCCTTGCTTTTGGCAGCGGCACCCATCCAACCACAGCCCTGTGCCTGGAATGGCTGGCCGCGCACGGCACCGGCTTGAGCCCGGTGCTTGATTTTGGCTGCGGTTCCGGCATCCTGGCCATCGCCGCCGCTCGCCTGGGCGCGCGCAACATCATCGCCGTGGACCACGATCCGCAGGCACTGGCCGCCACCGGGGACAACGCACAGCGCAATCAGGTGGCCGGGCATATCCGGACCTGCACACCAGCGCAGTTCGCCACAGACCATGCCACCGTAGGCGGCTACCCGCTGGTCATGGCTAACATCCTGGCCCAGCCACTGATCGAGCTTGCGCCCAGACTGTCGTCCCTGGTCGCAGCAGGCGGCGTGCTGATGCTGTCAGGCATTCTGGAGCAGCAGGCTGACGCGGTGGCCCGGGCCTACCGCGAACTAGACCCGGCACCCGAGCGCGAGACCCGCGGAGACTGGGTCCGCCTGGTCATCAGAGCGCACTGATACGGACGACAATCGCAGTACACTTCCACCCCATGGAACTGTTCAAGGTTTTTCAAATCGAGGCGGCGCATTTTCTGCCCAACGTGCCGGAAGGCCACAAGTGCCGTCGACTGCACGGTCACTCCTTCCAGATCGAGATTCATGTCAGCGGGCCGGTGGCCGAGCCGGCTGGCTGGGTGATGGACT
>SKIE01000078.1 GCA_007116585.1 Wenzhouxiangella sp.
TGGTGCCCTGATCCGGCCTGGGAGCTCGCGCCGCGGCTTAGCCGTCGGCGCGAATGCGCTCGATCAATTCCTGCAGAACCTCATCGGCCTTGTCGTGCTCGATCTGGCAGGTTCCGGCATTCTTGTGCCCGCCACCACCGTAATGCAGACACAGCTCGCCGATGTTGGTGTTGGAGGTTCGGTTCAGGATGGATTTGCCGATCGCGAACACCGTATTCTGCTGGCGAAAACCCCACATCTGGTGGATGGAGATATTGCACTCCGGGAACAGGGCGTAGAGCGTGAAGCGGTTGGTGGCATAAATCGGGTCTTCTTCTCGCAGATCCAGCACCACGAGATTGTCGTGGACCGTCGCACAGCGCTGGATCTGTTCGCGCGCCGGCTCCTGATGGCTGAAGTACAGCTCGACCCGTTCCTTGACGTCCGGGAGCGCCAGGATTTCATCGATGCTGTGCTCGCGACAGTAGTCGATCAGCTTCATCATCAGCTGATAATTGGAGATGGTGAACTCGCGGAAGCGCCCCAGGCCGGTGCGGGCGTCCATCAGGAAGTTGAGCAGCACCCAACCCTGGGGATCAAGGATTTCCTCGCGGCTGAAGTCTGCCGAATCGCCCTTGTCGACGGCGACCATCATTTCGTTCCAGGCCGCAGGGAAGACCTTCTCACCGCCAAAGTGATCCCACACCACGCGGGCTGCCGACGGCGCGTCGGGGTCGATGATGTGGTTGTCGGCCTTCTCGTTGCGCAGGGTTTCGCTGAGATGATGGTCAAACGCCAGGTGACAGCCCGGCACGTAGGGCAGATTGGTGGTGATGTCGTTGCCGCTGATGTCGACCTTGCCGTCCTGCATGTCCTTGGGGTGCACAAACAGGATGTCGTCGATGAGGTCAAGGTGTTTGAGCAGCGCGCCGCAAACCAGACCATCGAAATCGCTGCGGGTGACAAGGCGGTACTTGGCAGTCATCGGAATCTCCAAACGCGTTCCAGGCAAGTCAATTTCTTCATGGTAGCCGATCCGCCAGCAGCGCAACACCGCGCCGCACCTCGGCAGGCTGTGCCGCGGTAAAGCACAGCCGCACATGGGTCGGATACGGCCCGAAAATGGGGCCAGGCGCCAGCAGTACGCCGGCTTCAGCCAGGTCGCCAAGCAGACCGTCAAGACCGCGCTCGTCCAGCGCATCGGAGACATCCGGGAACAGGAACGTACCGCCCTGCGGCGGTGGCACCCCCAGGGCCTGGGCGGCCTCACGTCCCAGCGTTGCGTACTGTTCGCGCGCCTGCCCGACCCATAGCGGGCCGGGGCCGTCCAACGCCTGCATGGCGGCCAGTTGCGAGGCGGTGCAGGCCGAATAATGCAGGTTGGTGACGATGCGCTCGACCGCTTCGATGGCAGCTGCCGGAGCGACCAGGTAGCCGCATCGGTTGCCGGTCATGCCGTAGGCCTTGGAAAACGAGTGCGCCGATAGGGTGCATTCGGGTTGCAGACTGCGAGTCAGCACATGCTCGCCCTCGAACACGTAATCTTCGTACACCTCGTCGGACAGGATCCACAGATCATGGCGGCGCGCCCAGTCGCTCAGGGCCTGCAACCAGTCGCGCGGCATCACCCGTCCAGTCGGGTTGTGCGGGGTATTCCAGTACACCGCCACGGTATGCCCGGTCCGCATGCGCTCGAAACAGGCCACGGCCTGCTCGGCCGTCTCAGCCTGTGTCATCACCGGAACGGCCACCGGACGGCCATTGAATGCGGTCACGGCCCCGGCGATCAGCGGCCAGTAAGGGGCTGCGATCAGCACCTCTTCGCCGGGGCTGACCAGCGCGCCCACGGCAGCGGCCAGCCCGGCAGTGGCACCTGCCGTGATAAGCACCTCCTCAGGGTCGGTGGCCACACCGGCGCGGCGCGCGTGAACCGCCGCAATTTTCCTGCGCAGGTCCATCAGGCCGGATACCGCCGTATAGCGATGCATGCCGGGATAGCGCGCCGAATGCAGGTCCTCCATGCGGCAACCCATCGGCGGATCCAGCCAGGTGTCGCCGATGTGCAGCGGCACCGGCGGATGGGCCGGGCGGATACGACTACCGGCATAAACCGAGCTTTGCAGGGACGCGATCGAGGGTGCAAAAGAGGGATAGGTGGGCATGTCAGTCTCGATGTGCAAAGTGCTGTTTCAGCCGACTGATGTCGGTTTCGGTCCAGCCCGGCGCTTCGGTCAGTGCCCACCAGGCATCAATGTAGTCGGCCGCGGCGTATTCATGCCCGAAGCCGGGCGGTGCGGTACCCACCACCATGTCGGCGGCCAGCTGCAGCATGGTCACCACCGGAAACCAGCGCAGGTCGGGCGAGACGTCCGGCGCTCGCGGGCTGCGCATCCACGACGGTTCGCGCCAGGCCGAACCGGGAGAGAAGAACACAATAGGGTCGCTGCCGTGCTGCAGGAACACCATGCGGAAGTCGCCCCAGCCGTCCTCGGCCAGCGCCTCGCTGGAGAACTGGTTGGTAAAGCGCACGACCGAGCCGGAGCGGAATGTCGGCAGCCAGGCGGGTGAGCCGGCATCGCGCTGGGCGGTGGCGCGCTGCCAGGTCCGGTGCCGAAACGGCGGCCCGCTCCATAGCGCGCCGCTGAAAGGCTCATCAATGATGTCGAACAGATCAAACGAGCGGTCCGAGTTCAGCGATCCCAGACTCAAGCCCCAGAGAAACAGTCGCGGGCGCTGATCGGCGGGAAGGCTGCGCCAGTAGCCATAGATCTCGTTGAATACCACCTGCGCCGTTTCTGCGCCGTAGGCGGCCTGGGTCAGCAGCGCCAGCGGGCTGTTGAGGTAGGAATACTGGACAGCCACCGAGGCCACGTCACCGCGCAGCAGGTACTCGACCGTATCCTGCGCGGCCGGGTCGATCCAGCCGGTGCCGGTCGGGGTCACCAGCAGCAACGTCTCGCGCTCGAAACCGCCAACCCGTTTCAGTTCACCCAGCGCCAGCCGGGCACGCTCTTCCGGTGTTTCAGCCGAATTCAGCCCCACGTAGACCCGCAGCGGGGCCGGTTTCGGGACCCCGAAAAACGCCTCCAGCTGTTCGGCGCCCGGCCCGCTGCTGACAAAACTGCGGCCCTGACGGCCCAGTTCCTCCCAGTCCAGCAGGGAGGCCGAGCTACCCACTTCATCGGCCGCCGTTGGCCGCGGCAGTTCATCGTCAACCAGGGCATCAAGCTGCTGGAAAGAGCGGTCGGCGACCCGCAGCACCGAGCTCACCAGCACGCCGTCAATGACCGACCAGAACAGCAGCACCGCCACGATGCCGCTGACAATATGCGACACGCGCGCCGGCACGTGGCGGTTCAGGCGTCGGGAAATCAGCCGGAACACCCAGCGAAAGATTCGCGCCAGCGCCAGGATCAGCGCAAACACCAGCACCGCGATCAATGCCATCAGCAGGCGCTGTCCGGCATGGGATTCTTCCATTCCCATCGTCGCCCGCAGGTCGTTCTGCCAGGCCGTGGCCTGCCACAGAAAACTGACCGCCACGATCAGGCACAGCGCGCCGACCACAAGCTGGATGATCCGCGTGGTGCGCCTGCTGGCGACAGGCAACTCCAGGTAGCGCCAGATCCAGACACCGGCCACACCGATACCGTAGCCGGCCGCAAACGACAACCCGGCCAGCAGCCCCTGCACCGCAAACGGTCTCGGCAGCAGTGACGGCGTCAGCGAAAAGGCGAAAAA
>SKIE01000205.1 GCA_007116585.1 Wenzhouxiangella sp.
ATCACTGGCGAACTCGCCGCTTTCAGCGGCACGCCGGCCCTCTTCCACAGCACGCAGAAAGCGCAGCCGCTCAATGGCGTCTTCCAGCGTATCGTCTTCAGGCATTCGCTCGGCCAGACTATGCAAGGTTTCTTTGATGTTTGCGACCATGATTTCATTGTAGCCGAGACGCTTTGCCATTTAGCCTGGAGCACTTGACGATTGACGATGCTCAAGGGGGCAGCAACCATGCTTGCCTCTGAAGGCCATGCGGTATTACTTCGAAGCAGCCAGAGGCAAAGCAGATATCCATTGGCGCACCGAGGAGTTGATGGCACTGCTGCGTGACGAGCCCTGATGCTGGTCGACACCAATGTTCTGATCACCTGTTCACCTTCGAGCGCGACTTCAAAGCCCTGCTTCCGACCGGCTCAGGGCCCGAATGCGCGCGCAATCATATTTGCCAGCGCGGATTTGTCCACAGCGCTGAAGCGGCCGAGGACCCGGGCGACAATGGCTCGGTCATCCGTGAAAAACACCGGCTTCATGGCGGTTTCCTTGTACAGCGCCGAGCTGGTCAGTAAACGGAAATCGCACCAGCACGACATCGCCAAACTCAAGCTTCATCGTAGACGGCGTCAGCTTCGTTGTCCCAGATGGATTCCAGCACGGGCTGAGTGGCCGCCATCGCCGCAACCGTTGCCGGAGCCTGCCGATAACGCTGATTCAGGAAATCAATGAAGTCTTCGACCTCGGCTAGTCTGTCCGGAGGCAGCTGTCGAAGCTTCTCCACAAGGTTTTCAACCGGAGCGTGCATTTGCCGTCTCTCATATTCTCAATTCCAGACACTATCTTGGCGCGGCCAGCAGACCGCTCGCCGCAGCGTCAGCCGGACCGTTTCGAGGCTGCCCGGGACAAGGCAGACATTCGCTGGCGCATCGGCGAGTTGACGGCTCTGTTGCGTGACGACCGACGGCTCCGGAGTAAATAAAAAGTACTTGATCCCCGATCGCGGATATTGACGATTTATCCGCGATCGCGCAGCTTTGGGCTTGGCTGTCCGACCCATCGCACGAGCCTACCAATCGATACAGATTTCTGTATCATTGAACCATGAAAACAACACTGAACCTGAATGACCAGCTCGTGGCGGAAGCGCGGGAGCGCGCTGTGCTGGAGAGGACCTCGCTCACCCGACTGATCGAGGAAGGCTTGACGTTGCGGCTCCGTCTGGGGTCTGAGAGCGCAAATGTTCGCGACACAGAAGCCGCAGCACTTCCCATCTACAAAGGTCGGAGCGGTTTGGCCTCGGGCATCGACCCTTCCAGCAACGCGGCGATGCTGGACGCGGCCGACAAGTGACGCCCGACGTCAACGTGCTGATTGCCGCCTCGCGCAGTGATCACCCGCACCATCCCATTGCACTGCCCTGGCTGAACGACGCCCTGGCCGCCTGCGGTCAGGGTCAGACATTGAATCTGTGGCCGATGGTGCTGACCGGCTTCCTGCGACTGGTGACCCATCCCAAAGTCTTCCCGGATCCGACTCCAGTTGAGCAGGCGCTGGCCTTCGTTGACGCCGTGAAGGCGCGGCCTGGCGTTCGGGTGCCCAAGCTGGGTGCGGAACTCCCAACGCTGCACGCACTGTGCCTGCAACATCAACTGACCGGCAACCGCATCCCCGACGCCTGGATCGCCGCCTGCGTGCTGGCCAGCGGGGATCACCTGTCCACCTTCGACCGCGACTTCAAGACCCTGCTTCCGGCCCGCTCGGTGACGATACTCAAGGCGGGATAGCGTTTTCTCCTCGACTACTTGCCGATCCATCGCTCGCGACGCTCCTTGAGGATGCGGTTGCGCAGGGGCAGGAAGTCAGGCGTGTCGAACAGGTTGCGGCTGACGCGCTCAGGGCGTCAACGCACGATCGGGCCGCACCATCATTGACGGCTCATTGAGCTCATTGGATACAATGGACTCGCATTGCTTACACCTCAGATCTCAATATGGCAAACGTCAATGTTCGCGGTCTTCCCGACCAGGTCAAACAGGCACTCAGGGTGCGCGCGGCAAAGGCGGGTATGTCGCTGGAAGCCTATGCGCGTCGCGCGCTGACCCGGGCAGCGATGAGCGACGACAAGGAGCCGCCATCGCTGCTTGAGCTGGCGGAGAAACATTTCGGTGCGGGCGGTGGCGTCGAACTTGACCTCCCGGAGAGATCGACGCAGCGCCAGCCGGTCACCTTCGACTGACATGATCGTCTTGGATACCAATGTCATCTCGGAACTGATGCGGCCGGTGCCCGATGACGGGGTCAGGGCGTGGATCAGCGCCAACGACCCACTGGATCTGGTCGTCACCACGATCACGGTGGCAGAGATACGGCGCGGCATTTTGCGGCTGCCAAACGGCCGCCAACGCGCGCGCCTGGAGGACAGCTTTTCAGCTTTCGTCGAAGAAGCCTTCGGTGACCGGCTGCTGGTCTTCGACCGGGCTGCCGCATACGCTTGCGGCGAAATTTCAGCCGCCCGCGAACAACGGGGTCTGCATGCCGATACCGTGGACATGATGATTGCCGCAGTCGTCAAAACCGCAGGGGCGACGCTGGCCACACGAAACATGAGCGATTTCGAACCGTGCGGGATTGCCCTGGTGAATCCCTGGCAAGACTCAGGTCACGGCGCTTTTGGCTCTACATGACGCGTGCTGTCGATATTCAAAGCGGGCTAGTGGGCCACGCGGTAAATGAGGTAACGCTCAGAGCCACAGTGCTGGCGCGAATCAAGGCGCGTTCCGCAGGGAATGGCTAGCCCTTGCCAAGGAACGCAACGCCGAGTCGCGCCAGCACAGTGACTCCCGAAGGGCCGCTGCTCCAGCGCCTCCACACTCTGCGGTCAGCGGTCCTCGATCCGCGCCAGGCAACGGCGCAGAGACTCGAGTTTTTCCTCGACTACTTGCCGATCCATCGCTCGCGACGCTCCTTGAGGATGCGATTGCGCAGGGGCAGGAAGTCAGCCGTATCGAACAGGTTGCGGCTGACCAGTTGGGCGTAGCGGGTATTGCTGCCCAGCAGGCGCTTGCCGTGGGCCAGGATCTGACCGAGCAGCGGCACACCAACGGTGCGCAGATCCACCAGGTCGATCGGACGCCCGGTCAGTTCGGCCAGGCCCGAGATGAGTTCGATCTTGTCGGCCGCGCTCAACTCACGCCCCAGGTCGATGGCCAGATCGAGGTCGCTGTCAAAGCCAGCCATCCCGGCCGCCACCGAGCCATACACGATAGCCAGTTCGACATCACCCGCTGTGCCAGAAAATCGCGCAGGCGGTCGAGTTCGGAGGGTTGGTGCTGGGCCGGCTTCATAGTCTGAGGATAACGCAGGCCGGCATGAACTACACGCTCGGCCAACCAGCGCTGGGATTTTCAGGATCTACCCTGCCAGGAGGTCGTCTTCATGCTGATGCCCCGGCACGGCAGCTTCCAGCACCTGGGTGAGTTCAGCTAGCGCGCGCTGGCGGGCGGGGTCGGGGTCTTCGGTGGCGTTGAGGACGGACCAGCCGGGGCGGCGGCGGGCGCGTTGCAGGGCGTCGGGCAGTTTTTTCTCGGTCCAGCGTTCGCGCTCAGCGGTGGGCAGCGGGGCCTGGCTGGCGTGGCCGCGGCGGCGCAGGCCGGCCAGCAGTTCAAGCTGGCGCCAGGCCAGCAGACGCAGCGTGGGGTCGTCGATCATCAGGCGCTCGCGCCGGCGCAG
>SKIE01000004.1 GCA_007116585.1 Wenzhouxiangella sp.
GATCATCTGTGGCTGGACATTACCGTGCTCGGGCGTGAGCACGTGCACAAGAACCTGCGCGAGGTCACCGACATCTGCCGCTATTTTCTGGGCATCGACCCGGCCGAAGACTGGATCCCGGTGCGACCCACCCAGCACTATTCCATGGGCGGCATCCGCACCGACCACCGCGGTGAGAGCACCACATTAAAAGGCTTGTTTGCCTGCGGCGAGGCGGCCTGCTGGGACATGCACGGCTTCAACCGCCTCGGCGGCAACTCGGTGGCCGAAACCGTCGTTGCCGGGATGATCGTGTCGGAATTCATCGCCGACTACTGCGCCGGCTCGGCCAGCGACATCAACCTGTCGACCGGCCTGATCCGCGAATTTGTCGAGCGCGAACAGTCCGCCCTGGATCAGCTCATGCGCCAGGGCGGCAGCGAGCAGGCCGGCCCCATCCGTCAGCGCATGGAAGAAATCATGATCGAGCAGGTCGGCATATTCCGCACCGGCGCAGAACTTGACCAGGCGGTCGAGGAACTGCAGGACCTGCTCCGGCGCAGCCGCAACCTGGGCGTGCGCAGCCAAACCGCAGGCGCCAACCCGGAGCTGGTCGCGGCCTATCGCCTGCCGAAAATGCTCAAGCTGGCCCTGTGCGCCGCTCTCGGCGCGCGCGAGCGCACCGAAAGCCGGGGCGCCCACTTCCGCGAGGATTTCCCGCAGCGCAACGACCGCGACTGGCTGAACCGTTCGATCACAACCTGGCCCGAGACGGACGCCAGCCTGCCCACGCTGGGCTACGAGGCCATCCGCGTCGACGACATGGAGCTGCCGCCAGGCTTTCGTGGCTACGGCACGCGCAATCATATCGACCACCCCGACAGCGAGACGCGCCACGCCGCCATCGAAAAGATTCTTGCCGAGGTAGCATCCGACGATCGGTATGCCAGACAGGCAGCCCTGATGCCGTTTGATCACCTGCTGCCGGAAAAATACCGCCGGCGCAACGAGCGCCTGGAGAACTGCGCATGAGCAACGAGACCTCCGCCGGCCGCACGCTGGTGTTTCAAATCTTCCGCCACAACCCCAGCGACCCGGCCAGCGAGCCGCACATGGCGCGCTACGAGCTCGAAGAATATGAGGGGATGACGCTGTTCATCGCCCTCAATGAAATCCAGGCGCGCTTTGAGCCCGCGCTGCAGTTCGACTTTGTCTGCCGCGCCGGCATCTGCGGCAGCTGCGGCATGGTGATCAACGGCCGGCCCGGCCTGGCCTGCCGGACCCTGACCAGCACCCTGCCGTCAGAGATCACCCTGGCGCCGCTGCCGGTGTTCAAATTGATCGGGGATTTGTCGGTTGATACCGGAGCCTGGATGCGCGGCATGAGTGAGCGGCTTGAAACCTGGGTCCACGAACAGGAGGAAGTCGACCTGCACGTGCTGGAACCCCGGATGGAGCCCGAGCTGGCCGAAGAAATCTACGAACTCGACCGCTGCATCGAATGCGGCTGCTGTGTGTCTGCCTGTGGCACCGCGCGCATGCGCCCGGATTTTGTCGGCGCCGTCGGCTTGAACAAGATCGCCCGTTTCCGGCTTGACCCGCGCGACACCCGCACGGATGCTGACTTCTACGACCTCATTGGCGACGACGACGGCGTGTTCGGCTGCATGAGCCTGCTTGGCTGTCATGATGTCTGCCCCAAGGAGCTGCCGCTGCAAACTCAGATTGCGTTCCTGCGGCGCAAAATGGTTCGCGCACCGCGCGACTGACGTAAGGTATCCTGACCCGCTTTGAATTCATGCTCGGGTGACGCCATGAGCGAATCGATACGCGTCGGGATTGACGCATTGGCTTTTGCCGGACCGGCCGGGTTCGTCGATTTGTCCGATCTGGCCGTGGCCCGCGATACGGACCCGGCCAAATTCACCAAGGGCCTGGGGCAGCACCGCATGGCCATCGCCAGTCCGTGCGAGGACACGGTCACCATGGCCGTGGAAGCCGGGGCCAAGGCGCTCAAGGACTTTGATACTGACCCGGATGAAATCGGCACTCTGATCGTTGGCACCGAGACCGGCGTCGACCATAGCAAGCCAGTGGCTGTCTACGCGCATGAGCTGCTGGGCTTGAGCGAGCGCTGCCGCACGTTTGAAACCAAACACGCCTGCTACGGCGCCATGGCCGGCCTGACCGCGTCGATGGACTGGATTGCCTCGGGCCGCGCGCGCGGCCGCAAGGCCCTGGTGATTGCATCGGACATTGCCAGCTACGGGCTCGGCACGCCGGGCGAACCGACCCAGGGTGCCGGTGCGGTGGCCATGGTGGTATCCGACCAGCCGCGCCTGCTGCAGGTCCAGCCCGCCAGCATCGGCGACTACACTCGCCAGGTGATGGACTTCTGGCGCCCGCTCTATTCCAAGCACGCGCTGGCTGACGGTCAATACTCGATCCAGTGTTACCTGGAGGCACTGTCGGGCGCGCGCATGGATGCTGTCGGCGAGCGGTCTGACCTGCTCGCGGACTTGAGCGCCTGTCTGTATCACGTGCCATTCGTCAAGATGGCCTTCAAGGCCCATCAGCGCGAGCTGGAAATGGAGCAGGGGCAGACGATCAGCAAGGATGATGCAACAGCGTGGGCGGACTTGACCGACAGCTATGCTCAGCGCTGCGCCCCGTGGCTGACCCTCAACGCCGAGATCGGCAACATCTACACCGGCTCGCTGTTTTTGTCGCTGATTGACCTGCTGCGCCAGGCCGGCGATGAACTGGCCGGCCGCGACATCAGCCTGTTTTCTTACGGCAGCGGCTGTGGGGCGACATACTGCCTGGGCCAGATTGCGCCCGAGGCCGGACGCTGGCAGTCAACCATTGATCCCGGCGCCAGCCTGACCGCCCGGCGCAAACTGACGATTCCGGAATACGAAGCGCTGGTGCGGGCCAGCGAGCAGGCCGATCGCGAGAAGACGCTGGATCCGGCCGATTTCGGACTGTCCGGCGGCTTGTACTACACCGGCACGCGCGCTGATCGCCGGCACTACGAGTACCGTTAACGAGGGGCGTCGGGATGATCCGATGGGTCCTGCACGGCTTCTTCAACCGCTGACTCTGTCTCGTTCATGCCTTTGCGAAAATCGCGAATGGCACTACCGAGATCGCCGCCCAGCCCGCGTATTTTCTTGGTTCCGAAGACCAGCATGACGACGACGAGCAGAATGATGAGTTGTGGAACTCCGATATTGCCGATTCCCATGGTGCACCTGTTTGTGAAGGGTTGTGGAAGCTTGACGTGCAATCTAGCAGAGGCCCAGGCGCGCGCGCTTGATATCGATCAACTACCGTCAGGGAGTTTGGCATGAGTATTCCCCGTATCGTGATCGTTGGTGGTGGTGCCGGCGGCATCGGCATCGCGACCCGCCTGGGCCGGCGTCTGGGCAGGAAAAGGCGCGCGGAAATCATCCTGGTCGATACGGCCGAAGCGCACGTCTGGAAGCCCCTGCTGCACGAGGTCGCCACCGGCTCACTGGATACCGGCATCGAGGCCATGAGCTATCGAGGCCATGCGCGAATCAACGGCTATCGGTTCCAGCAGGGCAGTCTGGCCGATCTCGACCGTCAGCAGCGCACCATCACGCTGGCCCCGATCCACGACGGCGAACAGGAATTGCTGCCCTCGCGCCGGATTCACTACGACTACCTCGTCATCGCCGTCGGCAGCGTGGCCGATGATTTTGGCATTCC
>SKIE01000038.1 GCA_007116585.1 Wenzhouxiangella sp.
GGTTGCCGGGCCGCCGCCCGTGCCGCCCATCCACATGGATTGTTCGTAGAGGCAAGCGGCCTGGCGGTAGTCCTGCCAGCGATCATGCCAGTGGGTCAGCGCTTCACTTTGGGCCATGGCCGCACTGCGCTGCTGGATCATTTCCTGATCCAGAGCCTGTGCCACCTCCAGCCGCTGCCGATAGGCCGAAGCCATGCGCGCCTCCCAGTAATCCAGTTCGGCGCGCAGGCAGTCCATCATGCCGTAGGTGGTATCGCCACCCGGGCTTTGCATGCAGGCCCGGGCCGACAGGCTGACGCATTCCAGTACCGCATGACCGGACTGACTGGGTGAGGCCTTGGCCGCTGCTGTCAGGCAGTCCTCGGTGTGGCGAGCGGAAAACTCGGGCTCGGCGGCCGCCGTGGACACGGCCAGAATCATGATCAGCCCCAGCAGCGCGAGACTTTTTTCAAACATGGCTTGCCACCTCTTCCTGAACCTGATTTCGCCCCTGGTGCTTGGCACGATAGAGCGCCTGGTCGGCGCATTCCTGCAGATGGCGCAGGTCACGCTTGACCCGACCCGGCTCATGGGCAGCGACCCCGATGCTGACGGTCACCACTGCCGCGGCACTTGAATCAGCATGGGGAATGGCCATGGCGTCGACGGCTGCGCGCATCTGCTCGGCAAGATGGCGTGCGCCATGCAAACCGGTTTCCGGCACGAGAGCAACGAATTCCTCGCCACCATAGCGCGCGACCAGATCAAGCGGACGCTCGCCACAGCCGGCGAGGGCTCGCGCCACCTGCCGCAGACAATCGTCGCCTGCTCCGTGACCGTAGTGGTCGTTGTATGACTTGAAGTGATCGATGTCGATGAGCATCAGGGACAGGGGCAAGCCGGTGCGCACAACGCGTTTCCATTCCGCATCCGAGCGCTGGTCGAAATAACGCCGATTGGCGATGCCCGTCAGTCCATCCTGCATGGACAACTTTTCAAGCAACTCGGTCTTGAGTTTAAGTTGCTGCTCCACCAGGCTGCGCTCGGAGATTTCCTGAGCGAGCGCGAGGTTGGTTTCCTGCAAAGTCGCCTCGGCGTGCTTACGCGCAGTGATGTCCTGCTCGAAGCCAAACCAACGGCTGTCGCCATTGCCGAAGAACACCGGCGTCGATTCGATCAGCACAAAACGGACGGCACCATTGATGATGATCCGACCTTCCCAGGCAAAAGGCCGGCGTTCCCGTGCGACCTGCTCATTCAGCTGCCTGAACGCCTCGAACTCGTCCGGATGAATGACATCCCAGGCCAGCTGCGGGTTCTGCAACAAATCTTCCCGACGGATCTGGTTCATCTCACACCAGCTGTCGCTGACATACTCAAATTCCATCGTGCCATCGGCTCGACGCCAGAACACGTACACACCCACCGACACACGATCAACCAGATCGTTGAAGCGCATCAGGCTTTCGCTCAGCGCCTGCTCGGCCTGCTTGCGGTCGGTGACATCCGCCAGTACGCCCTCCCAGACCGTTGTGCCGTCAGACAGGCTGCGCGGGAATGACTCAGCGGTGATCCACCGGACCTCACCATTGACCACCACGCGTGCTTCACCAAAGAACGGTTTCTTTTCGTTGAAGCTCTCTACATTCAGTGCTACCCAGGCATCCATGTCATCAGGATGCACACAGGCAAAGCCCTTCATCGGATCGGAGGCCGCCTCTTCCCGAGTCAATCCGGTCAGTTCCAGAAACCGGCTGCTCATGAAAGCAAAACGGGCCATGCCGCCTTCGGCGTCCTGAACCATGGTGTAGGTGCCGACCGGGATGTTTTCGGTCAGTTCATAGGCGGTTTTTTCCAGCCGCTCCTCGGCGATACGCAGCGCTTCCCCGGTGGCCCGATTTTGGGTCAACAGGAAAACCGTGACGGCAGCAAAGCCCAGAATGGACAGGGCCACGGCCAGATAGGCCCACATCGACGGGTCGGAAAAGGCTGAGTAGCGCGTCCATCCACCGGCGGGTTCGGCAGCCATTTGCCAGCTCCCATGGGGAAGCTCGATCAGCTGGGTGACCGGCTGGCGATAAAAGACCCCGGGGTCTCCGAAAAAGACTTCACCGTCCTCGCCACGCCCGTCCCGGCCCCGGATGCCCAGACGCAAGGCGTCCTGGTGCCGGATCCCGGCTCCGGCCAGAATCGCATCGGCATTCATCACCACCGAGGCAAAGCCCCAGAACCGCTCCTGGCCCGAAGCGGCGTCGGTCACGTGGATGGGGATGCGGGCAATCAGGCCCTCGCCACCCTGCACAAGCGCCAGCGGACCGGCAAGAACAATGCGATTCAGCTCCAGGGCCTCCTCGACGGCTGCGATCTGGTCAGGCAAGCTTCGGTAATCCAGGCCAATGGCCGCCTCGTTGCCTTCGACGGGATACATCAGGCGAAGAATCATTTCACGGGCCAGGCCGATATTGCGCAGATCCGAGTGTTCCCGGAACTGAATCTCCATGGCACGGCTGAAATCCTCCTGGGTCAGCTCCGGATTCATCGCCACCAGAGACTTGACGCCCGAGACGGCGAAGATATTGGCGTAGATGCGATTCTTGAGGGCGGTCGCCAGACTATCGAGCTGCTGGGCGACCTGCTCGATCTCGCGCTGCTGGTGCCGTTCAGACTCAAAACGGAGCAGCTGCACAGCAATCAACACGACCAGACCAAACAGCAGCGCGAACAGTGCCGTTCCCAAGGCCATGATGTTGGTGAGTGGCCGCTTTCCATGCTCACTGGATCGACCCATCTTGTTCGGCTCGTGCCCCTCGTGTGCGCTGCTGAACGGGTTCAGACAGACTGATGGCAGTGGATTCGTATGGCAGGCATGGGGCGCCCACATGAACCACTGACGCTGGAACCGCTGGCCACACCCGGAGGCTTGGTTGCTCCGGCTCCACCTCCCTCGATCTTGCAGCTTAGCAGTCTAGCAACGTTTTTGCAGGTCGGCTCGGGCAGCACACGCGATCCCACGCCAAAGCAGTCCCCGGCTCAAGGGTCCTGACGGCGTTGGCTGGCCACCTCGGGCTGACCGCGCTGGGCGCTACACTGCTGAAGCTTTAGCTGAAGCAGCCTACTGCGCAATCGCCTCGAACTCCAGAATCAGTTCAACATCATCAGCCACCAGATCGTCTTCCAGGGCGTAGGTCATGCCCCACTGGCTGCGCTGGATCGTGGTGCGGGCCGACATGCCGACGGTGTATTGCTCATGGCCGAAGGGGTATTCCGCCCGGCGGTTGATGCGCACCTCCAGCTCAACCGGGTGCGTCTGTCCGCGCAGGTTCAAGTCACCACGCAAAACACCGCTGTTGTCATCAGCCGGCTCCCATTCAGTGGCCTCAAAGCGGATTTCGCCGTGGCGACGGGCATGGAGAAAGTCGCTTGAGCGCAGATGGTCGTCGCGGTCATCGTGGTTGGTAAAGACGCTGGACGCATCCACGATCACTTCACCGCTGTGCAACTCGTTGCTGTCTTCATCCCACTCAAAGCGGCCTTCGGCGGTGAGGAACTTGCCCAACTGCTGCTTGAAGCCAATGTGGCCCACCAGGAAGCCTACCGAGAAATGCTCCGGGTCAATCTCGAAAGCGCGCGGCTCGGCGTGAGCCAGGCCAGAAAAGGTCAAAGGAAGCGCAAGCATCAAGCTGGAAACAAGGATTTTCATACAGACTCCTGCCA
>SKIE01000131.1 GCA_007116585.1 Wenzhouxiangella sp.
GAGACGCCAATGTACGGTTTCGACAGCCTGACCCTGGTGCCCTTCGACCGGCGCCTGCTGGATCGGTCGCTGTTGGATGCCCGCGAGTTGCAGTGGTTGGATGCGTACCACAACCGAGTCGCCACCACCATCGGGCCGAGATTGCCGGCTGCAGAACGGGCCTGGCTGCAGCAGGCCTGCACACCACTGGGTTGCATGCGCTGATCGCGCACGCCATGGGCCCAGGCCGCTTGCTCGGCAGCTTGCAACAGGCCGCTCCAGGCGCTACCCTTGCACCCGTTCCTCGGGGCGGCCTTTTCGGCCTGAGACACTCCCAAATCGGGGTGAACCCGTTGAACCTGATCCGGTTAATGCCGGCGTAGGGACAGGAACGGAAGGCGTCGCAGCTTGATATTGCCGGCGCCCGACACCCCACGTGCATTCCGGGTCTCCCTTTGACGTTCACCATCAGGAGACCTTCTTATATGAAATCATTTGCAGTGCTGAGCGGCGCCGTGCTGGCGCTATCAGGCGCGCCCGCCCTGCAGGCCGAAGACAACGCCGGCCTGGACACCGATGACCGCATCCTGGTCACGGCCGATTTTCGCAGCACGGACTTGTCGGATTTTGCCGGCAGCGCGACCGTGGTCGATGCCGAAACCATCCGCCAGCGCGAAGGCGGTCACCTCGACCAGATTCTCAATCTCGCGCCCAACGTCAATTTTTCCAGCGGCGCATCGCGCGGGCGGTTTTTCCAGATTCGCGGCATTGGTGAGCGCAGCCAGTTTGTCGAGCCGACCAACCCCTCGGTGGGCCTGGTCATCGACGGCATCGACATGACCGGCATCGGTGGCGCGGCAACCACGCTCGACATCCAGCAGGTTGAAATCCTGCGCGGACCACAGGGCACGCTGTTGGGCGCCAACGCGCTGGCCGGGATGATCAACATGGTCTCGGGCAGCCCGACCGAGACCTGGACCGGGGGCTTCGATGCGCGGATTGCCGAGCGCAGTATGCGTGTGTTTCACGGCGTGGTCTCGGGCCCGATCAACGACGAACTGGGCTTCCGCCTCGCCTACGCCAACGAGCGCAGCGACGGCTTTCTGAAAAATGCGTTCTTCGGCACCCGTGACGAGTCCAACATTGATGAACAGACCCTGCGCGCGCGCCTGCGCTGGCAGCCGCACGCCGACTGGCAGATCGACCTGACCGGGCTGTATCTGGACATCGACAACGGCTACGACGTGTTTTCGCTCGACAACACCCGCACCACGTTTTCCGACGAGCCCGGCCACGACCGCCAGGAAACGTTTGCCGGCTCGGCCCGGGTGCGCTGGAACGCCCATTCAGCCTTTGCCCTGGAGGCACTGCTCAGCCGCACCGATGCCGACCTTGAATACGGCTACGACGAAGACTGGAGCTTTGTCGGGTTTTGTGAGGTGTTCGAGTGCCTCGCCCGGCCCTATTCATCATTCGACGAATACCTGCGCGAAAACCGCAACACCACGGTGGATCTTCGCGCCATCTCGCGCACCGGCGATGATCAGCTTGGCTGGGTCGTCGGTGCCTACTACCGCGACCAGACCCAGACCCTGCGCCGGATCTACACTTTTCAGGCCGAGGATTTCCTGAGCGATTTCGATACCGAGAACCGCGCCGTCTACGGTCAGATCGACGTGCCGCTGAGCAGCCGGCTGACGCTGCAGACGGGTCTGCGCTACGAGCAGCGCGACGTGCGCTACCTCGACAGCGACGACGCCGATTTCCGGCCCGATGAAAGTCTCTGGGGCGGTCGGCTGGCGCTGGCCTACACCACCGATGCCGGCCACCTGCTCTACGCGCTGGCCGCGCGCGGATACAAGGCCGGCGGCATCAACAGCGACTCAGCCATTCCGCAAGCCCAGCGAGAATTTGCCACCGAAACCCTGTGGAACTACGAACTGGGCTTCACGGCCCGCTTGTGGCAGGGCCGCATCGACCTGCGCACCGCGGTGTTTTTCCAGGATCGGGAAGACATCCAGACCCAGCAGTCACTGGTCGTGCCCATCGAGGGCGACGTCTGCCCGTGTCGATTCATCGAGTTCAAGACCAATGCCACTGCCGGCCAGAGTTATGGCATCGAGACCGAACTGAACTGGGCCGTGAGCCCCGATGTGCAGGTTTTCGGCAGCCTCGGCCTCCTGCGCTCGGGCTTCGACGGCTTTCTCAATTTTGCCCATGTTGATGCCGATCCGGACACCGGCCGGCCCTTCGACATGGACGGCCGCGACCTGCCCTACGCGCCGCGCTACATGTTCGCCGCCGGCGCCCGCTTTCAGCTGAGCGATCGCTGGTACCTGCGAACTGAAATAGAGGGCAAGGACGCGTTTTTCTTCTCCAGCCGGCACGAACTGCGCTCTGATGCCTACGAAATGTTCCACGCCCGCCTGGGTTACCAGGTCGGCGCCTGGGACGTGGCCATCTGGGCGCGCAACATCACCGACGAGAAGGTCAAGCAGCGCGGCTTCGGCAGCTTTGGCAATGATCCGCGCAAGGGCTACGCGGTCGAGCCTTACTTTCAGTTCGGCGAACCGCGCACCCTGGGCGTCAGCGCCTCTTACCGGTTCTGGTAAACACGCAGCGCCAGCCCGGTGCCGCCGGCACCGGGTGCGGCGTCTGATCGGGTAGACTGCCTCGCCATGGATGCCCTGCAAGCCGCCCTGCTCGCCCTGATCCAGGGTTTGACCGAGTTTCTGCCGGTCTCCAGCCAGGCCCACCTGGTGCTGTATTCGCTCTTTACCGGCAAGGACTACCAGGGCCTGGACTTCGACATCATCCTGCACGCCGGCTCGCTGGTTGCCGTGGTCGCCTATTTCCGCGCCGAGTTGTGGGCCATGGCCCGCGACTGGCTGGGTTCGGTCACCGGCGGCAGCGGCACCGCTGACTCGCGCCTGGCCTGGCTGATCATAGCCGCGACCATCCCGGCCGGAATTCTCGGGCTGCTTTTTAAAGACGTTGCCGAAGTCGCCCTGCGCAGCCCGCTGATCATGGGCTCAGCGCTGATCGGTTTCGGCCTGCTGCTGGGCTGGGCCGACTGGCGCCATCGCGGCCAGCGCGACGAATACAGCCTGGGCTTGCGCGATGCCGTCATCATTGGCCTGGCCCAGGCGCTGGCACTGATCCCCGGCACATCCCGGTCCGGCATCACCATCACCGCTGCCCTGTTTCTGGGCATGAACCGCGAAGCCGCGGCGCGGTTTTCGTTTCTGTTGTCGGTGCCCATTATTGCCGCGGCCGGCCTGTTGGGCGCAAGCTCACTGATCAACAACGGCATAGAGACGGAGTTGTCGGCGCTGGCGGTGGGCTTTGTCGTAGCACTCATCAGCACCTATGCCTGCATCCACTACTTCCTGGCGTTCATTCGGCGCATTGGCATGCAGCCTTTCGTCATCTATCGGGTGGTGCTCGGCCTGATCCTGCTGGTGCTTTTCACCCGCTGAGCACGTCCGACCAGGGTCTTTCACCGTCGATCAACCGGTCGACGTCGCGCCGCTCCATGGGCCGGGCGATCAGGAATCCCTGGGTATGGGTGCAGCCGAAACCCTGCAGCAGTCGCAGCTGTTGCGGAGACTCCACGCCCTCGGCCACCGTGGTCATGCCCAGTTCGGCTGCCAGGCTGCAGATGGTGCGGGTAATGGCCTTGTCCTCGGCGCTGTCGGCAATATCGATAACAA
>SKIE01000240.1 GCA_007116585.1 Wenzhouxiangella sp.
CGCGGGTTGGCGCCGTCACGGTCGCTGACCCAAAGGTCGCCAGCGTAGACAAACGCCAGATGGTCGGCCGAAACAGCCGGCTGGCGCAGCAGGTAGGAGGGTTCTGCCCAGAGGGCGGCGGACAAGGACCACAACAGCAGCGCGGTTAGCAGGAACTTTGTTTTCGCTCGCATTGATCTGGTTCGGGCTTAAAAGACAATGTGAAGAATAACCCAGCGGCATCAAGCGCGCCCGTGCCATTGGTCAGACTCTTAGCTGGCTTCTGATTTACCGAGGAAAGGCCCTGACGTGTTCAAAGCCCCCGCTGCCGCGGATGATCGTTTCGCCGGAGCCTTCAAACTCGAAAGTGGCCGACCAGATATCGCCATCCTGATTCAGTTCAATTTGTCCACCAAAGTCGGCACTGCGGTGCTCGAACAGGTCAATTCCAACCACGTCACCTGCAGCCCGGTTGCCCAGGGCGAAGACTCCCGGCCGGGGCTCGCCGTCGAAATTGATCTGCATGGACTGGCCGACCATGATGCTTCGGATATTCCGGAAACGGGTCATTTCTATGTGGTCTTCTTCCGTCCCGTTAATGCTCAGCGTGTAGCGCGCCTCACCTCGAAGCGACAAGGGAATCCGATAGGCGCGGCCGATGATGTAACGCTCGTTGTCATCTTCAGCGTTGCCACCGTGGAATTCAAACTGCAGGCTGAGGTGATCGCCCAGTTCAGCTACGCTGACCGTACCGCTTCCACCAAAGCTAAGCGGCTGGCCATAGCCCATCAGAGCGACGAAGGCCTCCCCGTGCCGGGCGCGGGGGGAGGTTTCCAGCGGGTAGGTCCGGCCCGCTTCAGCACCCGGCGGCAGCTGGATGAACACCGCTCCGAGTTCACGATCCGGTTCATCATCACCGCGCTGCAGATCCGCTCTCAAGCGCAAGGAAAACGGCCCGTCCATGTTGTTGGCGACCACCAATTCCCGACCGCCGGTACCGTCTCTTCGCTCACGCGTCTGTCCATAGTTGCTGGGCGCAAACTCGGCAGGCTCGCGGTCGCCGGAATAAGGCCCGACCGTTCGCACGTGGCCAACCATTTCCAGCTCGAAGTCACCCAGAGAAAGGCCCTGGCCAATCTCGTCAGCGCTTGCGCCGGCAGCGCCTGCATTACCTGAACCGTCAGCGCCACACCCGGCGATTAACAACAGTACGAAGGCCAGCATCCACAATTTCTGGTTCATTTTTATCTCCGCAGCGAAGCGCTGGTGCGCTGTGCAGCTTATAACGAAAAAGCCACGGAAAACTTGCCACAGCCGAGTTGCGCTTCGTATCCTGCAGGCTGACAGATTGCCGATACGCTGAGCCATATGATCACCTACTCCGTCCGCGTCTGGGACCTGCCCCTGCGGCTTTTTCACTGGCTGCTGCTGATTTGCGTGGCCGGCGCTCTGCTCACTATCCAGTTCAAAGCCATGGACTGGCATGGCCGGTTCGGTCTGGCCGTACTCGGACTCCTGGTCTTTCGGGTCATGTGGGGGCTGATCGGCTCTACCCACGCCCGGTTCTGGTCGTTTGCGCCCGGGCCCACCAGCCTGGTCGACTATCTGCGCGGTCGCTGGCATGGGCTGGGCCACAATCCGCTGGGCGCGCTGTCGGTGTTCGCCATTCTGGCCGTACTGCTGTTCCAGTCGATCACCGGCTTGTTCGCAGATGACGTCATTGCCTACACCGGCCCTTTGCGGCGCGCGGTCAGCGGTGACACATCCAGCCAGCTGACCAGCTGGCACATGCGTATGGAATGGGTGATCTACGGCTTGATCGCCCTGCATCTGGCGGCCATCGCTTTCCATGAATTCATCAAGCGCGAACGCCTGGTCAAGCCCATGATCACTGGGCGCAAGGCGGTCGAGGCCGCTCAGGTTAGCGATGCCCGCGGTGGCGGCTGGATTGCCTTTGTCGTCTCGGTGCTGGTGGCTGCAGGTGCAGTCTGGGTTGCCAATGGTGCCTTGCTTTCCCCACCACCGCCCCCGCCGCCTGATCTCGGCTGGTAGCCTTTCGGGCTGAACCCGAATTGCCGGTCGCTCCGGGGCCGGTTATCTGCCATGGCTGAATCCACCCTGCTGGCCGTATTGCTGATCGCCGCGCTGATCCTCCTTGGCAAATGGATCCGCCGGCGCTGGCGCCTGCTGGCACGCATTTATCTGCCCAGTTCCATCATCGCCGGCGTGATTGCCCTGCTGCTGGGGCCGCAGGTACTGGGCCGCTTGGGCGCTGAGCGCGGTTTCGAAAACGGTTTGTGGAACGAGACGGTGCTGTCTACCTGGTCGACCATGCCGGGGCTTTTGATCAGCGTGGTGTTCGCCGCGCTGTTTCTCGGCAAGTCGATCTCGCCACCGCGCGAAATCTGGCGCAAGGCCGGACCGATGGTGGCGCACGGACAAACCCTGGCCTGGGGTCAGTATGTGGTGGGCTTGAGCCTGGTCATGCTGCTGCTTACACCAATAACCGGCATCGATCCCATGGCCGGCGCGCTGATCGAGATCGGCTTCGAAGGTGGCCACGGCACAGCGGCCGGCCTGGGCGATACCTTCCGCGAACTCGGCTTTGCCAACGGTGCCGACCTGGCCTTGGGCATGGCGACTTTCGGCGTGGTCGCCGGCGTAGTGCTGGGTACCTTGCTGATCAACTGGGCCGTGTGGCGCGGGCATCTGCGACCGCCTGGTGAACTCAGCGATGAAGAGGCCGAAGAACTGGCCAGCCCGGAAAACCTTGAGGAGCCCGCGCCCGAATCGCAGCTGCAGGATCAGTCCATCGAGCCGCTGTCGATCCACTTAGGCTTCATCGCCCTGAGCATCGGCCTGGGCTGGCTGTTGCTGGAGGGCCTGATCTGGGCCGAGCGCACCCTGCTGATGCCGCTTGGCTGGCCGGAGCTGATGTTGCATATTCCGCTGTTTCCGCTGGCCATGATCGGCGGCGTAGCCGTGCAGCTGCTGGGGCTCAAGTTGGGTTACGCCAAGCTCATCGACCGGCAATTGATCAATCGAATTGGTGGCCTGGCCCTGGATCTTCTGATCGTCGCCGCGCTGGCCACGCTGTCGCTGGAAGTGCTTGGGGACAACCTGCTGGTGCTTGGCGGCCTGATTGTTGCCGGCGTGGCCTGGAACCTGTTCGGATTTCTCGTGCTGGCGCGCTTCATGTTTCCGGCCAACTGGGTGACCAACGGCCTGGCCAACTTCGGCCAGGGCATGGGCATGACCGTGGTCGGCCTGCTGCTGGTGCGCATGACCGACCCGCACAACCGGACCGGGGCAATGGAGGCCTTCGGCTACAAGCAGCTGATGTTCGAGCCCGTTGTTGGCGGCGGCCTGTTCACCGCCGCCTCGCTGCCGCTGATATACCAGTTCGGCCCCGCGCCGGTGCTGGCCGGGACCGCCACGCTGATGCTGATCTGGCTGGCCTTCGGGCTGTGGCAGTTCCACCCGCGCCGGTCCTGAACAGGGCATGCCGAACCGCTCACCAGCGCCCAGTTAACCTGTTTTCATGACATCTGAAACTCTGAAACCCCTGTTCAGCCGCCGCGCCCCGGAAGACGACGACCGCGAACGGATGGTCTGCGAGCGCTGCGGCTTCGTCAACTACGAGAACCCCAAGATCGTGGTCGGCAGCGTGGCCACCTGGGAAGACCGGATTCTGCTGTGCCGGCGCGCCATC
>SKIE01000114.1 GCA_007116585.1 Wenzhouxiangella sp.
GGTTGAGGGTGTTGTGGTAGCGCGGATAGCGAACCGGATCGGCGCGGTAGTCGAACGCCGAGCTGGTCACGATGGGCGTATTGAGCCCGAACGGCGCCGGGAAGTCCCCGGCACCGGCGTGAATGCACTGCGTATCCGGCGCGTTTGCCTTGCGGTCGTTCATGCCGGGATTCCTGCTTTTGGAAACCCCGACTATACCGCCACTGAATCAGTACTTGATCGTGCAGCCGTAGGGACGCGTCACCGGATTCGAGATGGGCTCACCGGCGGCCATCTCCGCGAGCGCGACCATCACGTACTGGGTCGCATCGGCGATATCGTCGGAGTTGGCGCTGGGGTTGGAGTCGATGCCGCCCATGTAGACCAGGATCCCGTCGGCGTCGATGATGTACATGTGCGGGGTGACGCGGGCATCGTAGGCCCGGCCCACGTCCCCGGATTCATCCAGCAGAACGGCGGTGGGTGCGGCATCGCGCGAAGCGGTCAGTTCGTTGGCTTGCTCCGGGCTGACATGGCCCTGCTCCCCGGCGCGCGAGGAGATGATGGTCAGCCAGACCGCGTCGTGTTCCTCGCGCGCGGTGCGTTGCTGCATCTGCATGTTGCCCGGCTCGTAGTGCTTGACCACGAACGGACAGTCGTGATTGGTCCATTCCAGCACGACCGTCTGGCCGGCAAAGTCGGACAGCGAATGGCTTTGCCCTTGCGTGTCGACGGCGGTGAGATCAGGTGCGGGCTGGCCGATTTCCGGGCCGGCCAACGCGCTGGAAGCCAGGGCCAGTGCAGAAAGCAGCGCCAGCAGTTGGTGCGGGATCTTCATCGATTGCTCTCCTGTGTCAGGTGCTTTACGGGGAATGGAGTTGCCGAGGCAAGAGCGCATGATTGCGCCTCCGGCTCGGTTTGGCAAGCCCTGATGCGGGGAGTTCCGGCGTTCAGGCCCGGGCTTGTCGCAGTCGGCGTGCCAGCGGCACGGCCATGGACAACAGCGCGAACAGGAGCAGGCCGAGGGTCAGCGGGCGCTCGAAGAATACGGTCCAGCCGTCCATCATGATCGCGCGGCGAAAGTTGGTCTCGGCAATCATGCCCAGCACCAGGCCGAGAATCACTGGCGCCAGCGGAAAGTCGTGTCGACGCAGCCACCATCCGAGCAGCCCGAAGCCGAAGCAGGCGAAGACGTCAAACAGGGCGTTGCGCACCGAAAAAGAGCCGATCAGCGCCATCAGCGTGATCAGGACATAGAGAATCTCTTTCGGGATATTGGCCACCATGACCCACAGCCTGCCGCCCACGATGCCGGCCAGCAGCAGGACGAACTGGGCGACCAGCATGGCGGCAAAAATGGCGTAGATCATGTCCGGGCTGCCCAGAAACAACTGCGGGCCGGGAGTGAGGTCATGGATCATCATGGCTCCGATCAGCACCGCGGTGGTTGCGCTGCCCGGTATGCCCAGCGCCAGCAATGGCACCATGGCCCCGCCGACCGAACCTGAATCCGCCGCCTCTGCTGCGGTCACGCCTTCGGCGCTGCCCTGACCGAACTGTTCCGGCTGCCGGCTCAACCGGCGCGCGAGGCCATAGCTGACGAACGAGCCGATGGTGGCGCCGGCGCCGGGGAATACCCCGATCAGCGTGCCGATGGCGCTGGAGCGCAGCGTCACCCACTTCAGCCCCCAGTAATGGCGCAGGCTGGGCCAGCGATTGCTGATCCCTGGCAGGTGCGCGATGCGGAACTCTCCTTTCTCGATGCCCCGGAACACCTCGCTCAGGGCAAACAGGCCGATCAGTGCCGGGATCAGCATGAAACCATCGGAGAGCACCGGACTGCCCAGCGTAAAGCGCTCGGCGCCGCTGATCGGATCGGTTCCAATCGTGGCAATGAACAAGCCCAGCAACATGGCGATAAAGGCCTTGCCCCAGTGATCGCCGGCCAGCGCGGCGATGGTCGTCATGCCAAACAGGGCGAAAGCGAAGTACTCGGACGGATGAAAACGCACCGCCGCTGCGGCCAACGGAATCGAAAACGCAATCAGTATCAGGGTACCGAACATCCCGCCAAAAGCCGAAGCCACAATCGACGTGCCGAGTGCCTCGGTCGCGCGACCCTTGCGTGTCAGCGCATAGCCGTCAATGGCGGTGACCACCGCTGACGGCGTGCCGGGTGCATTGACCATGATGCCGGTGATCGATCCGCCGTAGCTGGAGCCGATGTAGATGCCGATCAGCAGAATCAGGCCCAGGGTCGGCGACATGCCGTAGGTGAACGGGACCATCAAGGCCACGCCCATGGACGGCGACAGACCCGGCATGGCCCCGATCAGAATGCCGAGCACGATGCCGGCGACAATGGTAAGCAGCGGTGCAAGCGCCAGCACCGAGCCCAGGCCAATCAGCAGCGCATCCATCATGACCAGAACCCGCGCGGCAGATCGACGTGCAGTACGCCCTGGAAGACAAATTCCGACAGCAGCAGCCAGCCGATGGTCAATCCGGCAATGACCGGCAGGCGGCGATAGCCCAGAAACCAGGTCATGGCGGGAAGATAGATCAACGCGACCAGGAAGTGGCCGATTACGGGCAGCAGCACCAGCCCCAGACCGTAGCCAGCAATGAACAGCGGCAGGCGGCGCGGCGCGGCGGCGGTTTCACCGTCGGCGAGTTGCGGGCTGCGCCAGCATGCAGCCAGCTGCAGCACGACCAGGCCCATGAACCCGACCAGCCAGAGTTGCGGAATGCCGCGCGCACCGATGGGGTCGATCGGATTGGCGGCCGGCAGCTGCAGGCTCATCGTGTAGGCGAGCAGGCCTAATACCAGCAGACTCAACAGCAACGCCGGCTCGCCAACGGATGCATCCGGTTGCCGGCGGCGCCAGCCCAGCAGCGCAAGCGCGATCAGGATGACCAACGCTGCCACCAGGCCAAACAGCCTGGGCGGCTGGACCAGCCGGCCCAGTGGCCCTGGCTCGTGCTCGGCCTGGGGCAGGAGTTGCAGACGCTGCAGGGTGTTTCGGAATTCCTCGCGATCGCGCTCGACGATTCGGGTGAACTCGTCCCGGCCGCGGTGGCGGAGATTGACCGCCTCGCCCTGCCACGGTTCTTGCCAGCGCGGGTCGGCCAGCACGTTGCGGATCAGCACGTCGTACCAGTGCTGGATGGCTTCATCGACGCCCTTGCGAAAGGCAAAGCCGCGCCAGATCAGTTCGTCTTCGAGTCCGGGATAGCCCAGTTCGGCGAAGGTCGGCGCGTCGGGAAAGGCCTGAAGCCGTTGTTCGGCGGCAACGGCGACCACGTTCAGACGCGGGGAGGCCAGAGCATCGCGCGGGTTGCCGAAATACAGCGTCCCCAGGTTGCCCAGCAGCGCCGCCCGCGCTTCTCCGCCGCTGCCATAGGGAATCCAGCGCATGTCGATACCGGTGACTTCGGCCACCCGGACGCCGGAGACATGCTTGACGCCCCCGATGTCCACGCCCAGCCACAAATGATCGTGATCGTCGGCCCGTCGGTGGTCACGCAACTGCTCCCAGGATGTCAGGCCGGAATCCCGGTTGGTGATCAGGACGTGGGCGTTGTCCATGATGTAGGAGTGCCACAGGATTCGGTCGATCAGGTCTTCGCGGCCGGTGGCGACCATCTTGGAGATGTTCGAGCGGGTGACGGCGAGAAAGCGGTGGCCGTCGGCCGGCTCGCGCA
>SKIE01000185.1 GCA_007116585.1 Wenzhouxiangella sp.
CGTGGCGAACAGATTGCCGGAAAGCCCCACCGCCAGTGCGCCGATAAAGGCGCCCACCACCGGTGATCCAATCATCTGGCCGATAGTGGCAGCGCTGAAAGCCACCAGGCAGGCCAGCAGTATCCAGACCCAGTCACGCGTGTGGGCCTGGTTGAGCAGCATCAGACCAAGTGCGGCAAGCAGGACACCCAGCATGGGCAGCCAGATTGGTGCAGGTGAGGTGTCAACCAGTTCAACCGTGCCGAAAGCCCATCCCCCGGCCAGCCCGCCCACGATCAGACCCAGCGTCAACAGGGCGAACACCATCAGGGCAAAAGCCAGTCTGGAGGCGCCGGAGACCAGGTGACCGGTGGCCAGTTCCCTGGCCGCCGTGGTCAGATCCATGCCGGGTACCAGCGCGATGATGCTGGCAATCACCGCCGGCACCAGCGCGGTGTGCGGGTCGAAACCGCACCACAGCATGCCGAGAAAGGTGGTCACCGTGGCAGCCAGCGGGGAGGCGAGACGGGATCGTTCCAGATGGTGACGCAGCCACAAAACGATCAAGCCGGTCACGGCGCCCAAGCTCAAGGCCAGCAGCATCTCGCGCCAGCCGCCGCCGATCAGGGGCGCGATGCCGCCGGACAAGGTGATGAAACCCAGCAGCTGCAGCCAGTAGCCGTAGCTTGAATCGGCCTGATCGATGGCCTTGACCCGATCGTCGGCCTCTTCCGGCGTCAACTGACTAGCCGCCAGTGCTTCCATCACCTCGGTAAGATCGGCCAGCTTGGCCAGATTGGTCGAGCCGGGCTCGGATCGGGCCAGAAAGGTGCGCTGTTTTTCGCCGTCGCCGAGAGAGACGATCAGCGCGGTCGGGGTTGAGAAGAACTCTGCGGTCAGGCCCAGCCGTGTGGCCATGATCTGCATCGCGCTCTCGAGCCGGTGAGCCGGTGAGCCCACGTGCAGCAAGGCCCGGCCGAGATTGAGCACCAGCGCCGCATAGCGGTTGGACTCGTAGGGCTGGGGCGTTTCCGGCTCAAGGTTCGACACGCAGCGATCATACCGCAAGCACTGGCCAATGTAGTCAGAGCCTGGCGTGCAGCCGTGCTAGCCTTTTCGGCCATGAGCACAATGACTTCAGCCACCGAACATCTTGCCCGCCTGGTCGGGTTTGAGACTGTATCGCGCGACTCCAACCTGGCCCTGATCGATTGGGTTGAAGCGCACCTCTCTGCCAAGGGCGCACGCTGTCGCCGAACCTGGAACGACGATCGGACCAAGGCCAATCTGTGGGCCACCTTCGGGCCTGAAGGGCCGGGCGGGGTGGTCTTGTCGGGCCATACCGACGTTGTGCCCGTTGATGGCCAGGATTGGACGACCGACCCGTTCGTGCTGACCGAGCGGGAAGGCCGCCTGTTCGGCCGCGGCACGGCCGACATGAAAGGGTTTTCGGCCGCCATTTTGAGCGTACTGGATGGTGCCGACCTGACCGCCCTGCACCAGCCCCTGCACGTGGCTCTGTCCTACGATGAAGAGGTCGGCTGTCTCGGCGTGGATCGCATGATTGACGATGCGGTGGCCAACGGCCTGCGGCCGGAGTATGCCGTCATTGGCGAGCCGACCACCATGCACATGATCCGGGCGCACAAGTCGATCAACGTGTTTAGAACCCGCATTACCGGCAAAGCTGCTCATTCCAGCCAGCCGCATCGGGGCGCTGGCGCTATTTTTGCCGCCGGGCGGTTGATCGAGCGGCTCGACGCGCTGGGCCGGCACAAGCGGGCGGCTGCCGCCCAGAATGGCTTCGAGCCGCCATGGACGACGGTACAGGTCGGCCTGATCCGCGGGGGTAACGCGGTCAATATCCTGCCGGCCGAGTGCGAGTTTCTGTGGGAGTACCGCGCGCTGCCGGACGAAGACCCGGATGAACTGCTAAACCAACTGCGCGCATTTGCCAAGGCCGAAGTGCTGCCGTCGCTGCGCGAGTTTGCCGCCGATGCCGCTATCGAGTTCGAGGCCCTTGCGCGCGTGCCGCCGTTGATGGCCGACCCTCAAGCGCGCGCCGAGCGCTGGCTGGCGACCCTGCCCGGCGTTCGTTCCGGCGGCAGCGGCGAAGTCTCGTTTGCCACTGAGGCCGGCAGTTTCCAGCGCGCCGGTATCCACGCCGTGGTCTGCGGGCCGGGGTCGATCGACCAGGCCCACCAACCCGATGAATTCATCGAAACCGCCGAGCTGGCGTGCTGTGAGCGCATGCTCGAAGGCATCATCGAGCGCCTGTCTCAGTCATGAAGCTGGACTGCTTTCAGGTCGATGCGTTTGCCGAGCGCGTGTTCGAGGGCAACCCGGCCGCGGTTGTGCCGCTGCCGGACTGGCCCGAAGACGGCCTGCTCCAGGCCATCGCGATGGAAAACAACCTGTCCGAAACGGCGTTCTTCGTGCCCGAGGCTGATGATTTTCGCCTGCGGTGGTTTACCCCGAAAGCCGAGGTCGCGCTGTGCGGTCACGCCACGCTGGCCGCCGCGCACGTGTTGTATGACGCCCTGGGTTATAACCGCGACAGCGTTTGTTTCCATAGCCGCAGCGGGCCACTCACGGTCCGGCGCGCGGGCACCGGCTACAGCATGGATTTCCCGGCCCTGCCGTCGACCTCCATGGTCATCCCCGATGATTTGATCGACGGGCTGTGTGGTTGCGAGGCGGCTACGGTGCTGTCGGGGCAGGATGTGCTGGTCGTGCTGGAGCAGGAAAGCGACGTTGCCGAACTGCAGCCCGACCTAAGCGCGCTGGCCCGGCTCGACGGGCGCGGCGTGGTGGTCACCGCGCGAGGCGCTGAGCATGACTTCGTCAGCCGCTGTTTCTTCCCCAAACTCGGCGTGCCGGAAGACCCGGTAACCGGTTCGGCCCACTGTCAGCTCGCGCCCTGGTGGGCCCAGCGGCTGGGCCGAACCCGGCTCAAGGCCCGCCAGCTCTCGGCGCGGGGCGGCACACTGGGCTGTCAGGTGCGCGATGATCGGGTTGAACTATTGGGCCAGGCGGTGACCTTTCTGCGCGGCTCGATCCAGCTCTGATTGGCAACTTCTCGGAGTAGGACTGTGCAACTGGCGGCTCCGGCAGCATGGCGGGGTTCTCTCTGCACGCCGGCGTCGCGGACAAAGCCTGCCAGCGTGACAAGCTTGAGCGGCTGTGCCGATACATCTGCTGTCCTCCGGTCTCGGAGAAGCGACTCTTCTTGAGTTCACGCGGTGAGATCGGCTACACCCTGAAAACACCGTACCGCGACGGGACGAGCTGATCGTCTCCCTATCCGCTCGATCCCGCGCAACGGCATTCCGGCTTCGCTTCATTCCGCTGGCGCGGAAAGCCGCAAAGCCTCCATTGCCTGCGCTGGGTCTTCTTCGGCCAGCACATCGCTAAAGTCGAGCTGCTCGGTGTCGCGCTCCAGTAAGCCTTCGCGTTCCAGCATCCGCCCCACCCGGCGGGCGATGGTGTGGCCCAGATGCGTCAGCTGGGCCGACGTCGGTTCGCGCACCCACTGGAATCGCGGTCGGTTGCCGTGGGGCGGGCTCACCTCGTAAACCCCATCCAGGAACAGCATGTGGAAGTGGATGTTGAGATTCAGCGCCGAGCCGAATCTCTGGATGAGGGTGACCGCACCCGTGCGGGCCGACTGCTGCGTCAAGCCGGCCTGCCGGATCA
>SKIE01000121.1 GCA_007116585.1 Wenzhouxiangella sp.
ATCGCGGCCAATGGTGATGTGGCCAACAAGATCGGCACCTACGCGCTGGCCGTGCTGGCGCGGCATCACGGGGTGCGAATGATGGTAGTTGCGCCATCCTCAACCCTGGACCCGGCCATGCCGGACGGCCGCGGCATTGCGATCGAGCAGCGCGAGCCGGGCGAGATCTGGCGCGCGGCCGGATTTGACGCTCCACCGGCCCGGTACGGGGCCTGGAACCCGGTCTTTGACGTGACTCCGGCCGAGCTGATCGACTGCATCGTCACCGAGGCCGGCGCCGTGGGTCCGCCGTTCGATTTCTCCGGCACCTGAACGCTTGATGCCAGCGGCTTTGCGGCCAGGCCGGGCAGGGCCTTGGGAGGGTCTCCTATGGTAGAATTACAGGCTTGTTCAGGGCAGGCTGACCAGCCGTTCTGGGAAGAAATAGTCCGCGTCTAAATCAAATTAAATCAAGGTTTTGTGCGGATAAACTAGAATCAGTCCAGGGAAATTCATCATGGCCGAACTCGGTCGGGAAGTGCTCCAGGTCAACCTGGAAGACGAGATGCGACAGTCGTACCTCGATTACGCCATGAGCGTGATCGTGGGACGCGCCCTGCCGGACGTCCGCGACGGCCTGAAACCGGTTCATCGGCGGGTTCTGTACGCGATGCAGGTGCTCGGCAACGACTACAACAAGCCGTACAAGAAATCGGCCCGCGTGGTCGGTGACGTGATCGGTAAATACCATCCCCACGGCGACACGGCCGTCTACGACACCATTGTGCGCATGGCCCAGCCGTTTTCCATGCGCTACATGCTGGTCGACGGGCAGGGCAACTTCGGGTCGGTGGACGGGGACTCGCCGGCGGCAATGCGCTACACCGAAGTCCGCATGGCCCGGCTGGCGCACGAGATGCTGGCCGATATCGACAAGCAGACGGTCAACTTCGTCCCCAACTACGACGAGTCGGAATCCGAGCCGTCGGTGCTGCCCACACGGGTGCCCAACCTGCTGATCAACGGCTCGGCCGGCATTGCCGTGGGCATGGCGACCAACATCCCGCCGCACAACCTGGGCGAGGTCATCAGCGCGCTGCTGGCGCTGGTCGATGAGCCCGACCTGTCTGTCGAGCAGATCATGGAGCACTTGCCGGGGCCGGATTTCCCCACCGCGGCCATCATCAACGGCGCCGACGGCATCGCCGAGGCTTACCGCACCGGCCGCGGCCGGATCTACCTGCGCGCCCGCTCGCACGTAGAAACCGAGGACAACGGCCGCAACCGCATCGTGGTCACGGAACTGCCGTACCAGGTCAACAAGGCGCGGCTGCTGGAAAAAATTGCCGAGCTGGTCAAGACGCGCAAGATCGAGGGCATCTCCGAGCTGCGCGACGAGTCCGACAAGGACGGCATGCGCATGGTCATCGAGCTCAAGCGCGGTGAAGTGCCGGAAGTGCTGCTGAACAACCTGTATCAGCAGACCCAACTGCAGACTGTCTTCGGCATCAACATGGTGGCGCTGGTCGACAACCAGCCGCGGGTGCTCAACATCCGCGACATGCTCACCGCCTTCCTGGCCCACCGGCGCGAAGTCGTCACTCGGCGCAGCCTGTTTGAACTGCGCAAGGCCCGGGAACGGGCCCACATCCTGGAAGGTTTGACCGTTGCGCTGGCCAATCTCGACGAGGTCATCGAGCTGATCAAGACCTCGCCGACGCCGGCCGAGGCGCGCGAGCGGCTGCAGGGGCGGCGCTGGGACGCCGGTCTGGTCCGCGCGCTGCTGGGGCAGGCCGGTGCCGAGCTGTCGCGGCCTGAAGAACTGCTGCCGGAATACGGCATGAACGAGGAGGGCTACCAGCTCTCGCCGGCCCAGGCCCAGGCCATTCTCGATCTGCGCCTGCAGAAGCTGACCGGGCTGGAGCAGGAAAAGCTGTCCGAGGAGTACAAGGAAATCCTTGGCCAGATCCAGGAGCTGATGCGCATCCTGTCTGAACCCGATGCGCTGATGCAGGTGATCCGCGACGAGCTCAACGAGCTCAACGAGCGCTACGCCGACGAGCGCCGCTCGGAAATCGTGCGCGACCACCTGCACCTGACCATGGAAGACCTGATCACGCCCGAAGACGTGGTTGTGACGCTGTCGCACGCCGGCTACGCCAAGTACCAGCCGCTGGACCGCTACCGGGCGCAGAAGCGCGGCGGTCGCGGACGAACGGCCACCCGGACCAAGGACGAAGACTTTGTTGAGCGTTTCTGGGTGACCAACACCCACGACACGCTGCTGGTCTTCACCAGCGCCGGCAAGGTTTACAAGACCAAGGTCTACGAACTGCCCCAGGCCGGCCACAACAGCCGCGGGCGGCCCATGGTCAACCTGCTGCCGCTGGATGAGGGCGAGCGCATCAACGCCGTGCTGCCCACGCGTGAGTTCCCCGACGACTGGTTCGTGTTTTTTGCCACGCGCATGGGCCGGGTCAAGAAAACGCCTTTGTCGGACTTTGCCAACATCCGCTCGAACGGTATCTGGGCGGTGCTGCTGGAAGACGATGACGAGCTGGTCAACGTGGCCTTTACCGACGGCAGCCGCGACGTGTTGCTGTTTTCCTCGGCCGGCAAGGCCATCCGCTTCCACGAGGGCGATGCCCGGCCAATGGGCCGCCAGACCCGGGGCGTGAACGGCATTCGCCTGAAGGACGACCAGCAGGTTGTGTCCATGCTGGTGACCGGCGATGAACCCGACGACGTGCTGCTGGCCACGGCCAACGGCTTCGGCAAGCGCACCCAGCTGGAGGAGTTCCCGGTCTACAAGCGCGGCGGACAGGGTGTGATCGGCATCCAGGTCTCGGAGCGAAACGGCGAGCTGGTCGCCGCGCTGGCCGTGCGCGAGGACGACGATGTCATGCTGACCTCCAACGCCGGCACGCTGGTGCGGACCTCGGCCGACGAGATTTCGCGCCTCGGCCGCAACACCCAGGGCGTGACCCTGATCCGCCTGGCCGAAGGCGAGCAGCTGATCGGCATGGCCCGCGTGGCGGCCTCCGAAGACGATGAAGACGAGGCCGGCGGCGCCGAGGAGTAGCGGTCCGCCCGGTCATTGGCTTGAAGTAACAAGGAAGAACCCATGACGAGACTGCTTTCGTGCGCGCTTGGCGCGCTGATGGTTGCCGCGCTGGCCGTGCCGGCCCTGGCCGATGACACCCGGCTGCTGCGCTTCCCCGATCTGCATGACGACCGCGTGGTGTTCAGCTACGGCGGCGACCTGTGGATGGCGCCCGACAGCGGCGGCACCGCCTGGCGGCTGACCAGCCACCCGGGCAAGGAGCTGTTTCCGAAGTTCTCGCCGGACGGTGAGCAGATTGCTTTCACCGGCCAGTACAGCGGCGATGAGCAGGTCTTTGTTATTCCGGCCGCCGGCGGCGAGCCGCGCCAGCTGACCTGGTATCCGGCCACCGGCCCGCTGCCGGCGCGCTGGGGCTACGACAACCAGGTCTATGGCTGGACGCCGGACGGCGAGCGGGTGCTGTTCCGGTCGCGTCGCGATGCCTGGGGCTCCAGCACCGCGACCCTGTTTACCGTGCCGGTTGACGGCGGCCTGCCCGAAGCGCTGCCAATGCCGGTCTCCGGCGCCGGCACCTTCACCGAGGACGGCAGCCAGGTGTTCTACTCGCCGCTGTTCCGTGACTTCC
>SKIE01000071.1 GCA_007116585.1 Wenzhouxiangella sp.
AGAGTAGGCGGTCATGATGATGACCGGCAGTTCGGGCTGCTGTCGGCGCAGGTCCTGCATCAGGTCCAGCCCGCTTTTGCCCTCCAGCCGGATATCGGCCAGGACCAGATCCGGTCTGCCCCGCCTTGCGGCGGCCTGCAGTTCGTCGCCGTCGGCAAACACGGCCGGATGGAAGCCTTCGCCGCGCAGATATTCCTCCAGCACGTAGCGGATCCCGGGGTCGTCGTCGATCACCCAGACTTTCTCAGTCATGCACCACTTCCTCGACCGGCACCAGCGGCAGTCGAACCATGAAGACACTGCCGGCTTGTGCGGGTCGGTACTCGACCAGTCCGCCGTGGGCTCGTGCGATCTGCTGGACGATGGCCAGACCGAAGCCCGAGCCCTGGTCGCGGCCGGAGACCAGCGGCAGGAACAGACGGTCGCGCAGGGCCTCGGGAACGCCGGCGCCGTCATCGATGATCTCCAGTCTGACCGCATGACGCGCCGGAGGATCAATCAGCGGGGAGTCGTGTTCGATCCGCGTGACCAGCCGGATGCGCGCCGCGTCGGCCTGCACGGCGTTGCGCACCAGGTTGAGCACCAGCTGGTGCAGGCGGTCGCCGTCAGCCATCAGGTCCGGAATGCTGGGATCAAAATCTTTCTCGATGGCCAGATGGCCGTGGCGTTCGGCCAGCACGAGCTCGGCTGTTTCCTCGACCACGCGGTGCAGATTGACCGGCGCCGGATCGCGATTTTCCTCCCCGGCGAAACGCTCGATCAACCCGGTGATGCGGTCGACCTCACGCTGGATCATGCCGGCATGGCGCTGCAGGCCGGGATCGCCAGTCTGACCCGCGATGAGTTGAGCCGCTGCGCGTACCCCGGCCAGGGGATTGCGCAACTCATGGGCCAGGCGCCGCGACAGCATGTGAACGGCCTGCTGCTGGTCGGCGCGATCGGCCAGCTGGCGCTGACGCAGACGCTCGGCAATCGGGTGCAACTCGATCACAATACCGCCGTCGATCCGGGTAAAGGCCGCGTCAATCGCCTGGCCGGCGGCACTCAGGCTGGCCTCCGGGGCCTGAAAACTGCGCTGCCCCCGTGCCAGGCGGCGAGCCCAGCGCGCGAGGATCGGCTCGGACTGGTCCAGGTTCCGGCCGATCAGGCACGATGGAGACCGCCCGAGGTAATCGGCGGCGGGCTGGTTCAGCCATTCAATCCGGCCATTGCCGTCCACCAGCACAATGCCGGTGTGGAGCATGTCCGGATCGACCCGATCCATGGCGCGGGTCAGCGCGAACCCACGGCGATCAGGCGCGTGGTGATTTCTTCGGTGGTGGCCAGAACCCGTCCGCTCGGCGTTTGCAGCTCGGCGCGCAGCCGGTATTCGTCCGGTGCCAGGTCGGTGAAACTGATTTCACTGGACTGCACCGCCGGCTGGGGTCGGTCGTTGATATAGACCACCATTTCCGCGGCTGCCGGAATATCCAGATTGCTGGTGATGGTCAGATCGATGCGACCTTCCTCGTTGGCGATCAGGCTGCCGTCGGCTGGTTCGCTGATCACGATCTCGAAGGTTTCAGAGGCGTCTTCGTCGGCGGTGCCGGCCACCACATCTTCGATTGCCTCGCTGTCGGAGCCGACCACGTTGACCTCGGGCAGATCGATCGGCTCGGCGTCCGAGTCCGGCTTCTGGTCGGTATAGGTCACGTTGCCGTCTTCATCGACAACCTTGTAGATAGGCTGGGCCAGCAGCGTGCCGCAAAGCAGCAGTACGATGATGGAAATGAGCAGGGATGAGATGCGCATGGCGGGTGGGGAAGGTGCGTGTAAAGCCAATCTTCTCATTGTAGTCCGCGTCTGCGCAAATTCTGAGCAGCCTGTCCGAAATGGCGGTGGCCGCCGCCGGCAGGACGGCGGCCACGAGGTTGCGGTCCGAGAATCAGACCGAGTAGTACATGTCGAACTCGACCGGGTGGGTCGACATGCGGAAGCGCGTGACTTCCTGCATCTTCAGGTCGATGTAGCCGTCGATCAGGTCGTCGGAGAACACATCACCGGCCTTGAGGAAATCGCGGTCGCTGTCGAGCGCTTCCAGGGCCTGGTCGAGTGCGTGACAGACCCGCGGCAGGTTACGTTCTTCCTCGGGCGGCAAATCGTAGAGATCCTTGTCCATGGGCGCGCCCGGGTCGATCTTGTTGATGATGCCGTCCACGCCGGCCATCATCATGGCGGCAAAGGTCAGGTACGGGTTGCCGGCGGCGTCGCCGAAGCGAACCTCGATGCGGCGTGCCTTGTCGCTGAAGACCCACGGCACACGGCAGGAGGCTGAGCGGTTGCGGGCGGAGTAGGCCAGCAGTACCGGCGCTTCAAAGCCGGGCACGAGGCGCTTGTAGCTGTTGGTCGTGGCGTTGGCAAAGGCGTTGATGGCGCGCGCATGCTTGAAGATGCCGCCGATGTAGTGCAACGCGGTCTCGCTCAACCCCCCGTAGCCGTCGCCGGCAAACAGGTTGGTCCCGCCCTTGGATAACGACTGGTGAACGTGCATGCCGGAGCCGTTGTCGCCGACCAGCGGCTTGGGCATGAAGGTGGCGGTGCGGCCGTGCACATGGGCCACGTTCTGGACCACGTATTTGAGCATCAGCAGCTCGTCGGCCTTGCGCGTGAGCGTATTGAAGCGGGTGCCGATTTCGCACTGGCCGGCGGTGCCAACTTCGTGGTGATGGACTTCGACCGGAATGCCCACCGCTTCCAGCGTGGCGCACATCAGCGAGCGCAGGTCGGCCAGACCGTCGACCGGGGGCACCGGGAAATAGCCGCCCTTGACCCGGGGGCGATGGCCGTGGTTGCCTTCTGCGTATTTCTTCGAGGTGTTCCAGGCCGCCTCCTCGGCGTCAATCTCGAAAAAAGCACCCTTCATTTCATTGCCGAAGCGAATCGAGTCGAACACAAAGAACTCAGGCTCGGGGCCGAAGAAGGCGGTGTCGGCCACACCGCTGGACTTCAGGTAGGCTTCGGCCCGCTTGGCCAGCGACCGCGGGCAGCGGCTATAGGCCTGCATGGTGGCCGGTTCGAGAATGTCGCAATTGATGTTGAGTGTCTTGTGCTCGGCAAAAGGGTCGAGGAAGGTCGACTCGCAGTCCGGCATCAGCACCATGTCGGAGTCGTTGATGCCCTTCCAGCCGACGATGGATGAGCCGTCAAACATCTTGCCGTCGTTGAGCAGTTCTTCGTCGATGGCCGATGCCGGCACGCTGACGTGCTGCTCTTTGCCGAGGGTGTTGGCGAAGCGAAAATCTACGAACTCGATGTCTTCGTCGCGAATGCGCTTGATGATTTCAATGGGAGTCATGGGCTTGCAAAGCTTCCTTCACGGTTTGGGGAAATGGTTGTCTCTGGGTCAATGCACGAATCGTTCCAACCCGTAAAGGCGCGGTTTTGGGGCAAAATCAGACCCTGAAAACGCAAAACCGCCCAATTATTGGGCGGCTTCGAATCGAGAGTGCTCAAAAGATGAGCGTAAGCGGGTGGCCGTCAGGTCGATGCCACTTTCGGGTTCAGCGTGTAGGTGCCGGTCAGGCTGGCCTCGGCCAGAATGTGGCCTTCCATGGCCTTGAGGGCATCGGGGCCGGTGAAGCTTTCGCCCAGGTCAAGCCGGTCCACATCC
>SKIE01000119.1 GCA_007116585.1 Wenzhouxiangella sp.
CCTGGGTCGGGTCGTCCTTGACCAGGCCGCGCTGGCGCAGGTGACGAAACCAGCGCCGCACGGCCGAAAGCCGCCGCTGCACGCTGCGCGGGCTGAGGCCGCGCCGGTGTTCGGCCGCGGCGAAGGCGCGGATTTCGGCCGCGCTCAAGTCTTCCACGCGCTGCAGGCCGCGTTCCCCGGCCCAGGCGCGCAGGCGTTCGAGATCGCGCCGGTAGGCATCAAGCGTGGCGCTGCTCATGGCAGCACCCAGATGGTCAAAGAATTCCGCCAGCGCGGCGGGAATGGCGTCGGCAGCGCCGCTGTCAGGCGCGCTTGCGATCGTCCTGCTCCGCCGGCTTCAGGCGCCAGGCCACCGTGCTGCCCAGCAGTTCCAGAAACAGCGTGCCGATGCCGGGGTGGAAGTGATCCTCGCGCGCCGAGCCGACCGCCAGCAGGCCGCCGCCGGCCAGCGGCACCAGTGCGGCGGAGGCCACATCGGCCCCGTCCGGGAACAGCGTGCCCAGCTTTTCGCGGGTCAGGCGGCCGCACTTGATGGCGCTGCGTTCGATGAGCTTCAGCAGCCAGTCCGGCACCTCGCTGCCGTGCTGGATCACGGACGGATGCGAGGCCAGATCCGCGTGGTGATCAAGCAGATGCAGGCGCACGTTGTCGGCCTGAAAATCCTGCTGCAGCCGGCTGGTCATGAGGTCGACAAATGCAGCGTCCGAGGCGCTGCTCATCAGGGCCAGGGTGAGCTGGTGCAGGCGCTGCATCAGGCGCTCGTTTTCGCCGGCGATGGCCGAAAGCTGCTGCAGATGGCCTTCGAGCTGCTCGTTGCGGCGGCGCAGGCGGGACAGCTGATGCTGCATCAGCGAGGCGACGTCGCCCGAAGACGGCAGCTCGAGAATGTCGATCAGGTCGGGATAGCGGCACAGCAGGTCGGGCTGCGCGCGGATCCACTCGGCAACGCGCTCGGGCGTCAGGTCCTTGGTATCGGTCATGTCAGGGTTCCGTCAAACACCCGGCGGGCCGGGCCGGTCATGAACAGGGACGCAGAATGCGATTGCCAATTTATCACAAGGCGCCCGCCCGGCTGATCAACGATTGCCGGCGTTTGCAGGCGACCGCCATGGATCAGAAAGGCCGCGGTTGCGCAGGCGCCGCTGCCGCAGGCGCGGGTCGGGCCAACGCCGCGTTCGTGCACCTGCAGCTGGACGCGGCCATCGTCATCGACGGTGGCGAAGTTGATGTTGATGCCGTCGCCGAACAGGGGGCTCGCGCTCAGCTGATGACCAATGGCGGCGACCTGTTCCGGGCCTGGCGGCGCGCCGAGCAGCAGCACCAGGTGCGGATTGCCCATGGACACCAGTCCGATGTCGATGCAGTCAATGGCCTCGGCGACGAGCTGGGTGACCTGCTCCGGCTGGCCGACGCCGCAGGCACCCGCATCGAACACCGGCTGGCCCATGCTGGCCTGGAACTGGCCGGGGCTGATCCGCTCTACCGCAATCAATCCGGCGGCGGTTTCCAGCACGCAGTTGTTCTGGTCGGGTTTTTCATCCCCAAGCCACAGGGCAACAGCGCGCATGCCGTTGCCGCACTGGCCGGCCGGTCCGCCGTCGCTGTTGAAGATATCGACCCGGCAGTCGGCGCCGGGATCAGCCGCCGGGCGCAGGATCAGCAGCTGGTCACAACCGATGCCGGTGTGCCGGTCGGCCAGCGCGCGCACCTGATCGGCGTCGGGGTTGGGTTGGCCGGCGCGGTGGTCGAGCAGCACGAAGTCGTTGCCGAGGGCTTCGAGCTTGCTGAACGCTGTGCCGGCCAGCGGGTTCACGCGGGTGACAGAAAACCGCTGGCCATCCAGTGGCGCTCGGTCGGGCGGGTCAGCCTCAGCTCGCTCAGACCGGCTGCCTCGAATTGGCCGCGTACCTCCTCGATGGTCCAGGATGCCAGCAGGCTGCTGTAGAAGTCCTCGCGCAGCACGGCCGGGGCGTCTTTGGCGTGCTGGTCAACCAGCCAGCGGGCGCGGGCGATGGAATCAGGCCGGTGCAGGTCCATGATCTGCACGTAGCCGTCCGGTCGGACCAGTTCGCGCACGGCCTGCCACAGGGTCCTCGGATCGGGCAGATGGTGCAGCAGACTGTTTGAGACAACCGCGTCATAAGAGCCTGATAATGAATGGTTTGGCAGGTGTGCGTGGACCAGTTCAATGCGCTGGTCCAGTTCACTGGCGCTGACGGCCGCGGCGGCCAGCTTGAGCATGTTGGGCCCGGCATCCAGGCCGGTAATCTGCCAGCCGGGCAGGGCGCGGGCCATGCGCAGGCAGATATCGCCCGGTCCGCAGCCCAGGTCAAGCAAACGGCCGGCGGGGTGGTCGCCCAGAGCCGTCTGGACGGCCTCGGTAAAGAGCTGGTTCGGCTCGGAGAAATCGGCCTCGGCGTAGGCGCGCGCCTGGGCCGGTTCATCCATCAGTTCAGGTTCAGGAATTCTGTTCATCGTCGTTGTCGCTGCTGCGCTCTTCAGCCGGTGGCGGCAGGTAGAGATCGTCCTTCAGGCCGCAGCCGGACAGTGCGGCTATGGCGAGCAGCACGGCGAGAAGAGCGGGTACACTGGCACGCATGAATGACTCACCAAAAAAATTGCTGGATTGCGTCGTCCGCGAAACCGGACCGGAGCCTGAGCATGCGGTGGTATGGCTGCACGGGCTGGGTGCGGACGGAAACGATTTCGTGCCGATTGTACCCCACCTGCAGTCGGCCGCCCGCCGCCCGGTGCGCTTCGTGTTTCCGAATGCGCCGGTGCGACCGGTGACCATCAACGGCGGCATGGCCATGCGTGCCTGGTACGACATTCTGGGCATGGAAATCGACCGCGACCAGGATCGTGAGGGCATTGCCCGGTCCATTGCCCAGGTCGAGGCGCTGCTTGATCATCAGATCGCGCAGGGCATTGCGCCGGAAAACCTCATCCTGGCCGGGTTTTCCCAGGGCGGGGCGATTGCGCTCAGGACCGGGCTGGCGCGTCGTCCGGCGCTGGCCGGCATCATGGTGTTGTCGGCCTATCTGCTGGAGGCAGACGGCCTCGGTGACTGGGCTGCACCGGAAGCGGCGAAGGTGCCGCTGTTCATCGGTCACGGCAGCCATGATCCGGTGGTGCCGGTCGGGCTGGGCCAGCGCAGCGCCGAGCAGCTGCAGGCGGCCGGGTATCCGGTCGAGTGGCAGACCTGGCCGATGGAGCACGCGGTGTGTCCGGAAGAAATTGTCGCCATTGATCAGTGGCTGGAGCGCTGCTGGGCGTGAGCGACACGGCCCTGCGGGTGCTGGTGGTCGATGATGAAGTGCCCGCGGTGCGCCGGCTGGAGCGGCTGCTGGGCGAACTGGACCAGGCTCAGTGCGTGGGCTCGGCCGGCAACGCCGACCAGGCGCTGGCCGCCTGCCGCAGGCTGCACCCCGACCTGGTCCTGATGGACGTGGAAATGCCGGGCCTGGACGGGGTTGAAGCCGCCCGACGCTTGCAGAATGAGCCGCATCCGCCGGCCATTATTTTTGTCACGGCGTTTGAGCGCTACGCGGTTGATGCCTTTGACCTGCAGGCGCTGGACTACCTGGTCAAACCGGTGCGCCGTGAGCGGCTGGCGCGAGCGCTGGAGCG
>SKIE01000117.1 GCA_007116585.1 Wenzhouxiangella sp.
CGCGGCCGAGAACGTCGCCGAGGGCCGCGACTTTGTCGAAATCAACGGCCGCTCCAAGCACATCATCGGCTACCTGCAGGACTTCCTGTTCACCCCGGAACGCGCCCGCGCACCAATTACCAAACTGTCGGGCGGCGAGCGCAACCGCCTGCTGCTGGCCCGCCTGTTCGCCAAGCCATCCAACCTGCTGGTCATGGACGAGCCGACCAACGATCTAGACCTGGAAACCCTCGAGCTGCTGGAGGAACTGCTGCTCGACTACCCCGGCACCCTGCTGCTGGTCAGCCATGACCGCGACTTCATCGATAACGTGATCACCAGCACCCTGGTGATAGAGGGCGATGGTCGGGTTGGCGAATACGTGGGGGGTTACAGCGACTGGCTACGCCAGCGCCCGGCCCCGCCTGTCGCGGAAGCGCCGCCGGAAGCGTCATCTCCCGCCGCAACGCCGGCACCGAAACAAGCCCCATCTGCGCCTCGCCCGGCCAAGCTCAGCTACAAGCTCGCCCGCGAACTGGAACAGTTGCCGGCAAGGGTCGAGGCGCTGGAGGCCGAGATCGAAACCTTGAGTCAACGCATGAACGATCCCGAGCTCTTCCGGGGTAATCCTGAGCAGATCAGCGGGATCAACCAGGAACTCAGCCGGCTACAGGCCGATCTGGATGCGGCGTACGCCCGCTGGGAAGCGCTGGAGAGCGGCCAGGTCGAATGAGCGATCTGCACCGGCGGGATCCCTATTGGCCGCGAAGGCTTTTCCTGATCGGCGCGCTCGGCCGACGCGTCATGGAAAAGCGCACCGCCCAAAGCCATTTATTAAGTCAATCTCAACTACGCAGGCTCCCTCCTTCTCAGGTGAAAGCCTTGACAAAGTGGTATCAATAATGGAACCATTTGGTCAATGGCAACCCTAGAAAAAATCCTCGCCAAAATGCGCGAGGAGCCGAATAACATCCGGTTTGCCGATTTGAAGAAGGTGTGTAAGGCGTATTTCGGATCGCCGCGCCAAAGCGGCACCAGTCATTTGATATTCAAGACACCGTGGCCCGGCGATCCGCGAGTGAACATCCAAAGCAGTGGCGGACAAGCGAAGCCCTATCAGGTCCGGCAAGTGCTCAAGGCTATCGACAAGTTGGAGAACGGTAATGACCAGTGATCACTACACCTACCGCGTGACCTGGTCAGCTGAGGACCAGGAGCATGTCGGTCTATGCACTGAATTCCCATCCCTGAGCTGGTTGGCAGCCACGCCGGAAGAAGCCCTGAAAGGAATCCGCACCGTCGTGCATGAAGTGGTCAAGGATCTGAAGGCAAATGCTGAGCCCATCCCCGAGCCACTGGCCGAGCGTAGATACAGCGGCGAATTCAGGGTCCGGATTCCGCCTGAGCTGCACCGTCAGTTAGCCATGGCTGCCGCTGAGCAAGGCATCAGCCTGAACCGATTGGCCAGCGCCAAGCTGGCCGGCGAATACACTACCTGAGGAACGACCCCGGCCAGAGTTCGGCAAAACCGGCAAGCGCATCACCTTTACCATGATTGCGCGAATGCTGGCAGCGTTTCAGATCAAGCCGGAAAAGCTTCCAGCCGATACAGGCGAGCCGCTGCGGGCGCGCTTGTCAGACCACTAGCGACAGGCCGCCGGCAGAAACTCGCGGAGAACGGAGGTGGGATATAGCGAGACGGGCGCGTTTATCAACAACTCCGCAAAGCGGGCCTTGTGCAGACTTTTCTGACTCAGCGGAACGGCCAGAACCAGTATGCCCACCATCAAGGAAGCATACCGGATTAAAGGAATCCAAAACCCAGCGCGATCAGCCGCGCAAGATCTTGCGAATCGCTGCCCGCTGCCGCCGGTCAGGACGCCGCCCGGGGTCACCCGGTTCCCCGCCGCGCCTGGCCCGCTCGGCTCTGGCCGCTTCACGCCGCTGCAGGCTGACCTCGCTTTCCCGATACATCTCCCGCGCCAGCGGGGCCGAGACGCGCTTTTCGCCGACCGTCAAGACTTCAACCTCGAAGGCCTGCTCGCCCTTGGTAATGTCGAGCCGGTCGCCGGACCGGACCAGGCGCGAAGGTTTGGGCCGGTCGCCGTTGATCGCGATATGACCGCCCTTGACCGCCTGCTGGGCGAGTGCACGCGTTTTGAAAAAGCGCGCCGCCCAGAGCCACTTGTCCAGTCTGACTGCTGGATCAGTCATGGAAGAGCGCCGGTGCAAACCGAAAACATAACAAGCCGGACGAAGCTTCCAAAGCGTTCAGCGAAGGCGCAGAGCAATCCAGGCCTGCAAGCCGTCCTCGGGCGGGGAAGCAGGCTGAAGGCCTCGCCACCGCGTCGAACTGAAGCGTGCTTCCCCGGTCGAGGACGGCGCCCCCTTGCGCTATGGGGCCGAGCGCCGCAAGACGCCGCGCTAATCATGGAAAAAGAGGCCAACTCACCGCCGCGTTTTCTCCAGCCGCTCCAGCCGCTCGTTGATCCGGCGCAGCTCGTCGAGAAGATGCTCGTGCTTCTCCGCCTCCTCGTCGTAGTGAATCGACTGCGTCGCCGTCACGATGATGGCGATGAACAGATTCAGCACCATGAAACTCGAGATGAGGATGAACGGCACGAAATAGATCCAGATCAGCGGATAGGCTTCCATCATCGGTCGAGCCACCCCGCTCGACCACGACTCCAGCGTCATGATCTGGAACAACGAGAACAGGCTCAGGCCCAGGTTGCCCCAGTATTCCGGGAAATCTTCGGCGAACAGCATCGTGCCCATGACCGCGAAGATGTAGAACACAAGCACCAGCAGCAGCGCCGTCCAGCCCATACCGGGCAGCGCCCGCAGCAGCGACTCGATGATGGCGCGCAGCTTCGGGATTTGCGACAGCAGCCGCAACACGCGCAGGATGCGCAACGCGCGCAGAATCTCGAAGGGACCGGCGGCCGGAACCAGCGCGATCGCCACAATGAAGAAGTCAAAATTATTCCAGCCCGAGCGGAAAAAGCGCGGCCCGAAAGCCAGCAGCTTGAGCAGGATTTCGACCACGAATACGGCCAGGATCGCCTTGTTCAAAGCGATCAGCACCGGGCCGGCCACGCCCATCACCGTGCTCGAGGTCTCCAGCCCCAGCACGATCGCGTTGATGACGATCAGCGTGATGATGAAGCGGGTGATGCCCGGCCCCTCGACCCAGGCACCCAGCCGCTGACGCCAGCCCGTCGGGTTGGCGTTCACAATTGTGCCTTGTGCGGTGATCGCTGCCTGCGCAGCGCAGTCATCATGAGGCAGCCTGGGCGGCGTCGGATCGGTCTGAATCACTCAGCGCCGTTACCAGCAAATCATTGACCCGGCGCACATAAGCCGCCGGATCTGCCAGCTCCCCGCCCTCGGCCAGCAGGGCCTGGTCCATCAGCAGGCTGGCCAGCTCGTCGAACCGGCTGCCGTCAGCTTGCTGCGCCATCAGACTCAGCAGCGGATGGTCCGGGTTGATCTCCAGGTTTGGCGTCACCTCCGGCACCTCCTGTCCGGCCTGGCGCATCATGCGCGCCATCACGGGCGACAGGCCATGCTCATCGGCCACCACGCAAGCCGGGGATTCGGACAGCCGATCGCTGGACAGAACGATGCCAACC
>SKIE01000008.1 GCA_007116585.1 Wenzhouxiangella sp.
CCATCAGCGTGGCCCGGGTCAGCGGACGCTGCCCGGCGTTCTGATAGACGCAAAAATGGCGCAAATCCTGACGGTAGGCCTCAAGCGTATGGGCCGCCAGACCGCGCTCGGACCAGGCTGCATCCAGAAACGGATCAATCATGGTCTCCAGTTGCATGAATCCTCCGCAAACCAAAACGGGGTGGCCACTGCCACCCCGTTTCATCGTAAGCACCCAAGAGGTTACAGGTGATGAAGACCGATCAGCCTTTGCCGGTCAAGCGTGCCAGGCTGGTCTGTGCGGCGCTTTCAAGATCGCTGATCTTCGATCTGGCCGTGGCCCGGAGTTCTTCAACCGCCTTGCGCCGGTTGGATACTTCCGCGCTGGCCATGTCGGTAACAGCGGCCCGCAGTTCTTCAACCGCAGCCAGCAGCCGGGCCATTGGATCACCGCCTGCCGCGCTGAGCTTTTTCTTGCCGCGCTTCTTCTTGCCGCGTTTTTTGCTGGCTTTCTTTTTAGAAGCTTTCTTTTTGGAAGCTTTCTTCTTGCCCGCCTTTTTCTTGCCAACCTTCTTTTTGGAGGTCTTTTTCTTTGAGGCTTTCTTTTTGCTCGCCTTCTTCTTGCTCGCCTTCTTCTTGCTCACTTTCTTTTTGGAGGCTTTCTTCTTCGAGGCCTTTTTCTTCGTGGCTTTCTTCTTGGAGGTTTTCTTCTTGGAAGCTTTTTTCTTGCCGGCCTTCTTCTTCGAAGACTTCTTTTTGGAGGCTTTCTTCTTCGAAGATTTCTTCTTGGTCACCTTGACCGCCGGGGCCGCTTCATCAGCCACCGGTGCGGGTGATTCAGCCGCTTCAGCAGCCCCGTCATCGGCTGCATTCTGATGTAGCTGTGTCTCGTCCTGACTTTGCATGAGCATGCTCTCCCTGCGATGAGTTTGATATCACCAGATTACTGCTTGTGAAGAGTAAAGTAACGAAGATGCAAAAGCAAACGCAAACCCATTGCCCGTGCGCGCTGCCAAGGCGCTTTGCCGCCATGTTGTATGACGGTCTGCTGCTGATCGCGTTATGGATGGCGGCGACGGCGGTCGTGGTGGTACTCAGCGGCGATGAAGTACCTTCCACCAACTGGCTGTTTCAGGTCTACCTGGTTGTCGTTACCTGGGCCTACCTGGCCGTGTGCTGGCGCGCCGGGCATACGCTGGGTATGAAGGCCTGGCGCATTCAGATCACTGCGGACGGATATCAAGTGACCTGGACTGCGACAGTGATCCGCTTCGCCGTCGCGCTGCTGTCCTGGCTGCCGGCAGGGCTGGGATTCTGGTGGAGCCTGTTCCAACGTGAACGAGCGACATGGCACGATCTGGCGTCGGGCACACAGCTAGTGGTACTGCCTAAAAAGTCGTCAAAGACGCCTGAGCAGGACAACACTCAGACCCAGAATAACAACCGCAGGCAGGAGCATCGAAAACCATAGCGGTAGCGGCCAGACCATGGCAAGGCTCTGGGTCAGACGACTCAGCACGAAAAACATCAGCCCCAGCACAACGCCCACGAACAACCCCGGGCCATGTACACCGCCGCGCCCGCCGCGGAACACGAACGGCAAAGCCACCATCACCATGGCCAGCACATTCAGCGGGTAAAACATCCGCTGCCAGAACGCCTGGGCATAGACCGCTTCGTCCTGACCACTGCGCCGCAGATAGGCCCTCATCTGTTGGAGATCGCCCATGGCCAGAAGACGGGGACGACTCACTGCCGCGATAAACAGCTCGGGACTCAAGCCTGATGCCAGCCGCACGCTGGTTTTAACCTCAGCGCCGCCGCTATCGTCGAAACCGCGTGTGCTGACCCCTTCCAGTAACCAATGATCACCCTGATGCACAGCTCGTTCGGCCTGCATGACCTGCTTCGGCTGCATGGCTTCATCAAGCTCGTAGACCAGCGCCCCGACGAACTCCAGTTCGGTTTCATCACGCCACAGGGATCGCTCCAGGCGAATGACATAAGCCCCGTCACGCAACCACAACTGGTCCAGTTCGCCGATATGAAGCTCACCGCTGCGCGCCTGCTGGCGTTCGGCACGGGCGCGTGATTCCAGATCGGGAATCCACCATTCAGCCACCGCCATGATCAGGAGCACGCAGCCACCGACCACCAGCAACACCCTCAAGGTCAGATGACCCCGATCAAAGCCGGCCGCGCGCATGGCCACCAGTTCATTGGCAGCGGCCAGACCACCGAGACCCACCAGAGTGCCGATCAGCGCGGCGAACGGGAAAATATCGTAGATCCGGCGTGGCATGGTCTGCAGCAGATACCACGCCATTTGCACTACGCCATAGTCGCCGCCCAGACCGCGGGCCTCGCGAATCAGGTCAATCAGCAGGTGAATACTGACCAGCAGGAGCATGGTCAGCACGATGCCGCTCAGCACCGCCCAGCCGAGGTATCGGGTCAGTCGCCAGGCCGCTACCATGTGCGCCGCCGATGCCACCAAAGCCAGGCCGCTGCAAATATGAGCACGGCGTGCACGGGCCACAGCCCCGGGCCACTGGGCGAGGCCCGCTGTTCCATCATGACCAGCCCGGCCTGGATGGCGTTGCTGTAAATCAGGTAAAGCCCCAAGGCCAGCACCACGCTGCCCCATCGGCCCTGGCGCGGGCTGCGGTAAGCCAGCGGAATGGCCAAAACGCCCAGCACCAGCACCGCCAGCGGCGGCGCCAGCCGCCACTGCCACTCGCGCCGCTCGGCGGGGCTTTCAGGCGGCCACAGCACCGGTAGCGGCGCCGCCATCTCCGGCTGACCCAGCCCGCCGACATCGGGCGGCGGCAGGCGAATGTCGTTGCGCTCGAAGCGCATTTCCCGCACCGGGCCGCTGGCCGGATCCGGGCCGTGCTGAACCTGGTAGCCCGACAACAACGACAGGTAGCGGCTGCCGTCGGCGGCATCGAGCCAGATGCGCCCGGTCGCCGCACTCAAGACCTCTGGCTGGTCCGGATCATCGTGCTGTATGAGGATGTTCTGCAAGCTGCCGTCGCTGCCGTCGACCGCACCGACGTAGACGGTCAGGCCACCGCGATCGAACCGCTGAAACCGCCCCGGCTCCAGCCCGCCGACGATCGCCTGCCGGGCCGCTTCTGCCATCAGATGGCCGGTACGTTCTACGGCCAATGGTGCCAACCAGCCCGATACCAGCAGCAAGGCCAGCGCCCAGGCCCCGATCAGCCAGAACAAGGGCCGAAAGCAGGCGCCGAAGCCCATACCAACGGCACGAATCACCGTGATCTCGCTTTGCTCATGAAAGCGCCCCAGCGCGAGCAACAAACCCGTCAACAAAGCCAGCGGGGCCACCATCATGACCGCTTCGGGCAGACGCAGCAGCAGCAACAGCAAGACGCTTGCCGCCGGCAGTTGCCCCTGAGCGGCTTCGGCCAGTAATTCCGCGAGGAACAGCGCCGAGACCACGCCGAGCAGAACCAGCAGGGTCATGACGCTGCCCAGCAGCCCCTCGCGCAGCAGGTAACGGTGCAGAATCAACATCGCTGATGGGAGGTGGTTACAATGGCTGATTCGCTTTCAGGAGCCAACATCCATGCAGTTTACAACCACCCAGGACTCGCCCGTCAGCATCAG
>SKIE01000186.1 GCA_007116585.1 Wenzhouxiangella sp.
CAGGCCTTCGAGCTGTTCCGGACCTTGCAGTCCAAGGGTATTGAGTCGCGCCTGATCTATTACCCGGATGAGAACCACTGGATCCTCAAACCCAACAATTCCGTCTACTGGTACAACGAAGTACAGCGCTGGATTGAGCAGTTCGCCGAACCGGGCGGGCGTTGAGTCTCAAAGCTTTTTTGCTGATGAAAAACGCCGGCTTATGGCCGGCGTTTTTCATGCGCTCAAAAAGCCGCCAAGCCGGGGGCGTATACTGTCATCAATCTTTCATCAAAGACCTCTGCGCACCATGAATCAATCCCTCCAGATCGGCGAGGAATCCAAACCCCGCTTTGAGTTCCGCAGTTTCGGACAGCAGTTCGATCAGGCACATCACCGCATGGCCCGCCTTTCTGTGCCGGTGCCGGAAGCCGTCTGGGAGCGTCAATCTGAAGAAACCTACATTCTGTCGCGGACCAACGACGTCAACAACACCAAGATCCGCAACGGCAAGATGGACATCAAGACTTATATCCAGAGCGTGGACGGACTGGAACAGTGGAACCCGCTGATGAAAAGCGAGTTTCCGATCAGTCGCGCAACGCTCAGCGATGACGTGATTCCAGCCTTCCAGGTCGATATCGATCTGCCGCAACAGGATCAGTTTACGCTCGACGAGTTTCTGGGCCTGGTTCGGGCGCACCCTAAGTTGCAGGCGGTCCGTGTACACAAGCAGCGTTTTGGTTACATGGTCAATGACACCCTGTGCGAGTTCGGCTACGTGCTGATCAACGGGGCCAGGGTGGCGACAATCAATTCCGAATCCACCGAGCTTGCCGACATTCACAAGACGCTGGCCGATGTTGGGTTGGAAGGTGTGGAAAACATCAACTACTTGCAGGCCATCAAGCGCGTTATCGGCATGATCGACAAACCACTGGCCAACTGAGCCGACTTACCCCGAGGAAAACCACATGGCCCAGGAAATCGAACGCAAGTTTCTCGTCCGTGGCGACTTCAAGCCACAGATTACCCGCCAGACCCGCATTACCCAGGGCTACCTGTCCTCGGTGCCCGAGCGCACCGTTCGGGTGCGAATCAAGGGCGATCAGGGGTTTCTCACCATCAAGGGCATTGGCAGTGCATCAGGTGCCAGCCGCTATGAATGGGAGCGCGAAATCCCGGTCGGGGAGGCAAACGAACTGCTTGCGCTTTGTGAGCCCGGTGCCATCGACAAGACGCGCTACCTGGTCGACTATTCCGGCAAAACCTTCGAAGTCGACGAGTTCTATGGCGATAATGAGGGGCTGGTCGTGGCCGAACTGGAGCTGGTCTCGGAAGATGAATCCTTCGAGCGCCCCGACTGGCTGGGGGAAGAGGTCACTGGAGATGCGCGCTACTACAACGCCATGTTGATGAAAGCGCCTTACAACAGCTGGTGATCGCCATGCCCTTGAGTTTGACGGGTTGGGTTGGATATCCAGTCCCATACGGGCAGAGCTGATGCTGGAACTTTTTGGCAAACACAGGCAGATCGAAGCTGATATCGATGAGTTTCTCGATCACATCGTCGAAGGGGGTCTGCTGTTCAAGAAAGGCGTCAAGTTTTATCTGGAAGGCCGATTGGAAGAGTTCGAGGACCGGCTCGCCGATCTTCGTCAGCTGGAAAAAAGTGCTGATCACCTGCGCCGCAATATCGAAACCCGGCTCTATACCAAGACGCTGATCCCGGAGTTTCGCGGCGACGTGTTGGGCCTGCTGGAAAATTCCGATGCCGTTCTCAACCAGATCGCCGACACCCTGCTGGAGTTTTCGGTCGAGCAACCCGAGACCTTGCAAGACCTTGACAAGGTCAAGTACGAATTGGCCAAAAATGCGATCAAGGCGTCCGAGTTCATGATCAAGGCCATTCGTGCCTATTTCCGTGATCTTTCTGCGGTCCGTGACCAGATCAAGCAGGTCAACTTTCTGCGCGAGGAAACCAATCGTATAGCCGAGAAGTACAAGCGCGACGTGTTTTCGCGCGATCTGCGGCTCAGTCACAAGATGCACCTGCGTTATTTCGCGGTCAGCATCGAGAACATTGCCGACGATGCCGAGGATCTGTGCGACCGCCTGGCTATTGCCACCATCAAGCGCTACATCTGATGGGTCGGTGAACGTCTGATGGAGTGGCTGTATCTAGCCAGCGGCGTCTTTCTCGGAATCTCCCTGGGTGCCAATGATGCGGCCAATGTCTTTGGTACCGCCGTGGGCTCGCGCATGATCCGGTTTCGCACGGCGGCGCTGATTTCCACCGTGTTTGTCATCCTCGGTGCGGTCTTCAGCGGTGGTGGCACCACCGAAACTCTGGGTCAGCTCGGCGCGGTCAATGCCCTGGCCGGATCATTTACGGTGGCGTTTACCGCCGGGCTGAGCGTAGCCCTGATGACGCGCAGCAAGCTTCCTGTGTCCACCTCTCAGGCTGTGGTCGGCGCGATTCTGGGTTGGAATTTCTACACCGGTTCACCCACTGACTACAACAAGCTGGCCGAGATTGTGGGCACCTGGTTTTTCTCACCCATTCTGGCCGGCTTGTTCGCGGTTGTGCTCTATCAGCTGGCTCGGCGCTTTCTCGGCAGCGCACGCATTCACATGCTCCGCGTTGATGCCTGGACCCGCCTGGGCCTGATTGTCGTCGGGGCATTCGGTGCCTATAGCCTGGGTGCCAACAATATTGCCAACGTCATGGGCATGTTCGTATTCGCCAACCCGTTCGAGGATAGAGCGATCGGCGGCGTGTTCGGTTTTTCCGGCACCCAGCAGTTGTTCCTGCTGGGATCGGCGGCGATCGGGGTCGGGATCTTCGCCTATTCCTATCGTGTCATGGCGACCGTCGGCAACGACATTTTCAAGCTCACCCCGATTCTGGCATTGATCGTGGTTCTGGCCAAGTCCCTGGTCTTGTTCGTGTTTGCATCGCAGGGCCTGGAGCGGTTGCTGCTGTCGGTCGGACTGCCGACGCTGCCGCTGGTGCCCGTTTCCAGTTCGCAGGCCATCATTGGGGCAATCCTCGGGGTTGCCCTGGTCAAGAGCCACAGCAACATCAACTGGAACGTGATTGGCCGCATCGTGGTGGGCTGGGTGGTGACGCCGCTGATCGCGGCGCTGGCTTGTTATGTGGCCCTGTTTTTTGTTCAGAATGTTTTTGAACAGGAGGTGGTGGCCTCAGTCATCACGACGGACAGGTCCTGACCTAAAGGAAAACGCCGGCCAATGGCCGGCGTTTTTTTCCTGCAGACCCCGCTTTGAGACGGGACTGTTTTTGCTTAGAAGATGTACTGCAGGCGCATGCCGTAAACCCAGCCATCGCCTTCGATGTCGTCACGCTCGCCTTCCAAGTAGATGACGTTGAACTTGGCCATGATTTCGGGCGTCATGTACCAGTTCAAACCGGCGGTATAACGCTCCAGCTTCTGGCCGCGACCGGGCCGGCTATGTTCTCGTGAATCGCCGATCCCGTACCGGAACAGAACCTCGAATGCTCCCCAGGTTCCTTCGGCGGGGCTGAAGTTGGCGTTCGGAACCTGCTGGCCGAAATCACCGCTGAAGGCGCGATAGTTGCGGCGCTCACC
>SKIE01000287.1 GCA_007116585.1 Wenzhouxiangella sp.
ATCGCCGTCCAGGGCGCTGGCCTGTCCCAGCTGCAGACCGACCCGGGGAATGTCGCTGAACCGGCCCGACAGCGTGATCGGTTCGTCGGGCGTGGAGACCGCGGGCAGGTCGCCGTCGCGCCGGTTCCACGGATGCCAGCCACGGTTGACCATGAAAATCTGCTCCGATTGTTCGGGTTGAAACGGCGTGAAGACATGCACGCCCGGGTGGTTGTTGCGGGTCTGGTTGTCGAGCAGGACGTGGCGCCGGGTATCGAACTGGCCGCGGGCCTGAACCGGGGCGAACAGCTCCGGCAGTTGCTCACTGCTGATGTCGGCCGCTGCGGCAGTCTCCCACTGATCGAGCAGGGCCTGCTTTTCCTCGGCCCGATCGAACTGCCACAGGGCAAGCCGCGCGCACAGGACAACGGCGGCCACGGCGGCCAGATGGGGGAGGGTGCGGATGAGCTTCACGGTGGCCTTATCGGTCGGTCGTCACGGCGGGCCGGTATACTCGCGCCGCATTCAATTCGAGGTTAATGGACTTGCTGGGCAAACTGCTGATCATCGGGACCTTCCTGGGGATCCTCTACACGCTGGCGTCGAGCTTTTATTTTCTGGTAAAGGACGATAGCGACAGTGATCGAGCGGTGCGCCGCCTGACGTGGCGAATCGGGTTGTCGCTGGGTCTGATACTGACGCTGTGGCTGGGTTTTCACTTCGGCATTATCGAACCGCAAGGCGTGAACCCTGTTCGCTATCCGGCTGATCCTGCCCCCTGAATCACTCTGGGTAAGGGGGCATCGATTGCCGCATGCCGGTCTACAGCTGGTCGAGCACGTATTCGGCGCTGGAGACGCGGAACTCGCCGGGCCCTTCCACCATCACTTTTTCAACCATGCCGTCGCGGATGATCATGGCGAAGCGTTGACAGCGCTGGCCCATACCGAAGGCTGAGGCGTCCATTTCCAGGCCCATGGCTTTGGTCAACTCGCCGTTGCCGTCGGCCGCCATGGTCATCAGCCCGTGCGCATTGCCGGCCTTGCCCCAGGCGTCCATGACGAAGATGTCGTTGACGGCCATGCAGACGATCTGATCGACGCCTTTTGCCTTGAGCGCATCGGCGTGTTCGACAAAGCCGGGCAGATGCTCGGCCGAGCAGGTGGGCGTGAAAGCCCCGGGTACGGCAAAAAGGACGACCGTGCCGCTGCCCAACAGCTCATCGCTGGAGACAGGGCCGGGGCCGTTTTCACCCATGATGGTCAGTTGTGCGCTGGGAATCGACTCGCCTGCGGAAATCGTCATGCCGGTTTCTCCAAGATCTGTTCAATGATGGCCAGTAGATGCTTGCGCTCCACCGGTTTGGTAATGTAATCCGCCGCACCCTGGCGCATGCCCCAGACCCGGTCGGATTCCTGATCTTTGGTGGTGACGAACACCACCGGGATTGTCGCTGTTGGGGCGTGACGGCTGAGTTTGCGCGTGGCCTGAAAACCGCTCATACCGGGCATGACCACATCCATGAGAATGAGGTCTGGCTGTTCGCTGGCGGCGAGCGCGATAGCTTCCTCGCCGTTGTCGGCCGAGAGCACCTCGTGATCGGCGCTTTCGAGCATCTTGCGCAGCCCGTAAAGCTGGACATCGGAGTCGTCGACAATCAGGATCCTGGCCACGCCGTCTCCTGCCGACTAGTCGGTATCGGCGCCGAGGCGCACGAGGGTTCTGCCACGGCCGCCCCCGGCCAGGAGGCGCTCAAAGGCGTCGCCGAGTTCATCAAGGCCGATGGCAGGCTGGGCGATCTTGTCCAGGTGACGGGGTTTCCAGTCGCTGGCAAGGCGCTCCCAGAGTGTCTTGCGCAGCGGGTAGGGGCAGCCGGCAGAGTTGATGCCAACCAGGCTGATGCCGCGGATGATGAATGGCATCACGGTGGTGCGCACGCCGATGCCGCCGGCCATGCCGCAGCATGCGATGGTGCCCCAGGGTTTGATCACGCGGGTCAGGCCACTGAGCATATCCCCGCCGACCGAGTCGAGCGCGCCGGCAAACCGGGCCGAAGCCATCGGCGCTTCAGGCCAGTGCAGATCATGGCGCGAGATGCACTGGCCGGCCCCCAGTTCGTGCAGCCAGTCGAATTCCTCGATTTTGCCGGTGATCGCGCTGATTTCATAGCCGGCCCGGGTGTACATGTCGATGGCCAGGGAGCCGACACCGCCGGAGGCACCGGTGATGACCAGCGGCCCCATGTCCGGCTGCTGACCAAGGGCTTCCATGCGGTACAGGCCGAGGGCGGCGGTGAATCCGGCCGTGCCCAGCAACATGGCCTCTTGCAGGGTCAGGCCTTCCGGCTTCGGCACCAGCCACTTCGCCGGCACGCGCAGGAACTCGCTGTAGCCACCATCGCGCGTTTCCGACAGGCCGCAGCCGGTCATGATGACCTCGTCGCCCTCGCGCCAGTCGGCGTGCTGCGATTCCACCACGGTGCCGGCAACGTCGATGCCGCCGTTGAGCGGGAAATCGCGCAGGATCTTGCCCTTGCCGGTGGCGGCCAGCGCATCCTTGTAGTTCACGCTGGACCAGGCGGCCTGGATCACCACCTCGCCTTCGGACTGCTCGTCGATGGACTGCTCGACCAGCTCGGCCCGGTAGCCCTGCTCATCGTCAAAGATGCGCAAGGCCTTGAATGGGTCGGGGACAGCTTGGCTCATCGGGAGTCCTTGCCTCAGTTGGCCTTGTGAATGGCGCGTTTTTCGACCGACAGCGCGGCCTCGTGGATGGCTTCCGACAGGGTGGGGTGAGCGTGGACGATCCGGGCCAGGTCTTCGCTGGCGCCGGCAAACTCCATGGCCACCACGATTTCGCCGATCATTTCAGACGCCGTCGGCCCGATGATCTGGGCACCGAGGATGCGGTCAGTCTCGGCGTCGGCCAGGATCTTGACGTGGCCGGACGCTTCGCCCATGGCCAGACCCCGTCCCGTGGCGGCAAACGGGAAGCTGCCCGCCTTGTACTCCACGCCGGCCTCACTCAGTTCTTTCTCTGTCTTGCCGACCCAGGCGATTTCCGGATCGGTATAAATGACCCACGGCACATGATCCAGGTTGATGTGGCCGTGCTGCCCGGCAATGGTCTCGACCACGGCCACGCCTTCCTCGGACGCCTTGTGGGCGAGCATCGGGCCGCGCACCAGGTCACCGATGGCCCAGACGTTCCCGGCTGATGTCCGACAGTCCGCATCGACCTTGACCTGGCCGCGCTCGGTCAATTCAACGCCGCTGCCCTCGTCGAGCAGCTCGTCGCTGGCCGCGCGCCGGCCGACCGAGACCAGGAGCTTGTCGAAGGTCTCGGTGTGTTCCTCTTCGCCCCTGGTGTAGGTTACCTGGACCTTGCCGTCGGCGACTTCCGCCCGCGCGACCTTGGTCCCGAGGCGGATATCCAGACCCTGTTTCTTGAATTCCCGTGCGGCGGCGCGGCTCATGTCCTTGTCGACCACCGGCAGCAGTTCGTCCATGGCTTCGAACATGATGACCTCGCTGCCCAGCCGCTTCCAGACGCTGCCCATTTCCAGTCCGATCACACCGGCGCCGATCACGCC
>SKIE01000033.1 GCA_007116585.1 Wenzhouxiangella sp.
ACGGTAAAGCGTCCTTCGGTGGCAATCCAGTTCTTGCCCTTGACCTCGGTAATCTCACGGAGATGCCAGTTGTAGCCGGCCACCTCGCGGGTCTCGCCCGGCGCGAACCGAACGGTACGCTCGTAGGTCATGGACTCGACCATGGCCACGCCGATGACGAACACGCCAACGCCGGCGTGGGCCAGGATCATGCCGGCCTGGCCACCGGTCAGACGAAGGCCGCGCGAAGCTTTCTGTTGTTGCCACAGGAAGGCCAGCGCGCCGAGAATCAGCCACAGTCCGCCAATCCAGCCGGTCAGCGCGCGCAGGTTGAGCGCGCCCAGCATGGCGGCAATGGCGGTACCGGCGACAATCGAGGCGACAAAGCTGACCATCAGCGGCGAGAAGGCGCGCTTAAGGTCATCCTGGCCCCAGCGGGTGAAGGGACCCAGCGGCATCAAGGCGACGATCGGAATCATCATCAGGATGAACATGACGCTGAAATATGGGGGGCCGACTGAAATCTGGCCCCAGCCCATCAGATCGATGAACAGCGGGTAGAGGGTGCCGAGGATGACCATGCCGGCGGCGACCGACATGAACACGTTGTTGACCAGCAGCATCGATTCGCGGCTGACGTAACCGAAGCCCTTGCCGGTCATGACGCGCGGAGCGCGCACCGCGTACAGCGCCAGCGCCACACCGGTGACCAGCACCATGTAGCTCAACAGGTACACCCCGCGCTCGGGGTCGACCGCGAAGGCGTGTACGGAAGTCAGCACCCCTGAGCGGACGATGAAAGTGCCGAGCAGCACGGTAGAAAATGCCGCGACGGACAACAGGATGGTCCAGGCAGGGAAGGCGCCACGCTTCTCGGTGACCGCTTGGGCGTGGATCAGGGCCGTGGCAATCAGCCAGGGAATGAACGAGGCGTTTTCGACCGGATCCCAGAACCACCAGCCGCCCCAGCCAAGCTCGTAGTAAGCCCACCAGGAACCCAGCATGATGCCCGCACTCAGGAAGGCCCACGCGGCCAGCGTCCAGGGTCGCGACCAGCGCACCCATTCTTTCTGCATGCGCCCGCTGAGGAGGCCGGCAATGGCAAAGGCAAACGCCACCGACATGCCGACATAGCCCATGTAGAGCATCGGCGGATGGATGATCATGGCCCAGTCCTGCAGCAGCGGGTTGAGGTCCTGACCGTCAGGTGGCCCGGGCAGGATGCGGTCAAACGGGTTGGAGGTGAGGATGGTAAACAACAGGAAACCGACCGAGATCAGGCCCAGCACGGCGAGGACGCGGGCCATGAAGTAGTTGGGCAGCACCTTGCGCGACAGCAGGGCCACCGCCAGCGTCCAGCCGGCGAGAATCAGCATCCACACCAGCAGCGAGCCCTCATGGCTGCCCCAGGTGGCCACAATGCGGTAGTACCAGGGCAGCAGCAGGTTGGAGTTGGTCGCCACGTTGATCACGGTGAAGTCGTGGCGCAGGAATAATGTTGCCAGCGCGATGAAGGCGGCGAGCAGGAACACGAAGTGCCCGATGGCGAGCGACGGCGCCATGTTCATCAGGGCCTGATTGTTGCGGTAAGCGCCCCACATCGGCAGCGTGCCGAGCAGGGCGGCCAGCACCAGGGCTAGGATCAGGGAGATTTGACCAAATTCGGCGATCATGCGGACAGCCTCGTGTTGTTAATCGCAGTGAAAAAATGCCGGCGCTGGAAGCCAGTCGCCGGCATCCTGAATAGGTATTCTAGATGCATCCTTTGCCCGACTGCCATCCATCCCCCTCCCTTCCGGAGGAGTTCAACTTCAGTAGTTGGACGATGTCGTGCCGGGCATGGACACCTGATGCGGCGTGCCGGCTGCATCCAGGGCTTTGGCAACTTCGTTGGGCATGTAAGTTTCATCGTGCCGGGCCAGAATCTCGTGGGCCTGGAAGACGCCGTTGTCGATGCGGCCGTGGGCAATCACGCCCTGGCCTTCCCGGAACAAGGTTGGCAGCAGTCCGGTGTAGCTGACTGGAATGGAGTGCGCTCCGTCGGTGACGGAAAAATTGACCTGCATGCTCTGCGGGTCGCGGCTCACGGTGCCTTCCGCGACCAGTCCGCCCAGGCGCAGTGGCCGGTCAAGCGGCGTGGTTTGCGCGTAGACGTCCGAGGGGCTGACGAAAAAGGTCAGGTTGTCCTGCAGGGCGGTCAGAGCCACGGCCGCCGCGGCGCCGACGCTGAGAACGACAACCCCGACCAGGGTCAGGCGCTTTTTACGGGTGGGTGTCATTACTGTACTCTCCTTGTTTCAGCGCCATTTCTTCCCGGATTTCGGCTTCAAGACGCCGTCTCCGCCAGATGGGCTGAATGATCTGCCATGCGATGATTATGGCAAAAATGGCGTAGCTCGTCCATACAAACGCCGCGAATTCGAACTGTGGAATCATGCACTTGCTCCCAGCTTCTGCTTGATCCAGCCCTTCCTGCGATCCTGCTCGATCAGTTCGTTGCGGGCCCGCTCAAGCAGGGCAGCGCTGAACAGAAGCTTGGTCGCCACGATCATCCAGATCAGCGGCGGCTTCATGCTGGCATCCATGGTTGACTCACCGACGAAACTGATGCCGCGGCCCTGATGCAGCGTGGTCCACCACTCGACCGAAAAGTGGATGATCGGAATGTTCACCAGCCCGACCAGAATCAGGATGCAGGCCACCCGAGCGCCCTTGCGCTTGTCTTCGAAGGCGGCATACAGACCCATGATGCCCAGGTAGATGAACAGCAGCACCAGCATGGAGGTCAGGCGTGCATCCCAGGCCCAGAACGTGCCCCACATGGGGCGGCCCCAGATCGAACCGGTGGCCAGGCAGATCAGCGTGAACGCGGCACCGATCGGCGCGGCCGCCATGGCCATGATCTCGGTCGTGCGGATGCGCCAGACCAGCGCGATGACCGCCAGGATGGACATCACCAGGTAACCGGCCATGGCCTGCCAGGCCGCGGGCACATGGATATAGAGAATACGGAAGCTGTCGCTTTGCTGATAGTCAGGCGGGACCACATAGAGTGCGTAATACAGGCCGATGACGAGGCTGACGGCAAAACCGGCCCAGAGCCATGGCGAGAGCACCTGACAGACGCGATAGAAGATGGGTGGTGAGCCCAGCTTGTGAAAATTAACTTTGATTGTTTGCCACATTATTCGATGTTCAACTTCAGAGCAGCGGTTGTAGCCAATGGTGACAACACCAGGGCCAGGATCAACAGTGAAGTCAGCAGGCCCAGGTGCGCCTGCGGAGAAAGCCCGTCGGCCGCAGCCGAAACGGCACCGGTGGCGAAGATTAGCACGGGCACCACGAGAGGAAAAATTAGAATCGACAAAAGTACGCTGCCGCGTTTTGTGCCCAGCGTCAGTGCCGAGGCCAGTCCGCCAATCAAGGACAGAATGGGGGTGCCGATGACCAGGCTGAGCATCAGAACGGGCAGGGCATGATTCGGCAGATACAGCATCTGTGCGGCCACCGGCGCGAAGATGATCAGCGGCAAACCGGTAATCAACCAGTGGGTGAAAAGACGCGTGACCACCAGCAGGCCGACCGGC
>SKIE01000248.1 GCA_007116585.1 Wenzhouxiangella sp.
ATCTTCAGATGCGCCTGCTGGAATCGATTGCTTCCGGGGACAGCGGGCAAGACGCCGATGATTGGCTGAGCACCATGGAAAGCCTGGGTGTCCGCGCTGAAGAAGTGCTGGCCCAGCGCCTGGCCCATGAAACCGAGCGCAGTGATCACGAGCGGGAACTCGCGCGCCTGCAGCACGAACTCGGCGATCTCGGCCAGTCGCTGCGTGACACCCGCGAGCTGCGCGTGCCGGTGGTGAGTGATTCTTCCGGAGAAGCTGAAATCGAGCTTCGCTACGCAGTGCTTGATGCTGGTTGGGAGGCGGTTTACGAATGGCGGCTGGATACCGAAGCCGGTCAGCTGAAGCTGGTTCAGCAGGCTCGTGTCCGGCAACAAACGGGTGAAGACTGGGGTGACGTAAAGCTCAGCGTGGCGCTGGGCCGGCCCGCGCTCGGTGGCCAGCTGCCGCAGTTGCGGCCCTGGTTCATCGACATTGCCGGCCCGGAGGTTCGAGCCCGGGCAATGGAGTCGACGGCGGCCGATGCCGTCAGCCTGATGAGTGCGCCGGCCCCCGTTCTGGAGGGCTCCGAAATGGCGGCTTCCTACCGCGTTCCCGGGCGGAGCAGCCTGTCCGGCGATGGGGTGTCGCGCCGCTTCATGCTGGCCGAACATGAACTCGATGGCGCGCTGAGCGTGCGCGCCGTGCCGCGGCTCCAGCCCCGAGCCTGGCTGTATTTTGAAGGTGGATATGACGGTGAGGCCTGGCTGCCGCCGGGTTCAGCGTCCTTGTTCCAGAATGGTGCCGCAGTCGGGCAGACGCGCTTCGATGGGCTGGCGCCGGGCAGCAGGCTGGCGGCAAGTTTCGGGGTGGCCGATCGGGTCGAGATCAGTCACCGGCTGGTGCGCGATACCCGCGGCAGCGAGGGCATGGTGCGCCGGTCCAATCGATTGGAGAGAGCGTTCGAGTTCGAAATCAGCAACCGGTATTCGCGTGCGCTGGAGATTGTCGTTGTCGACCAGATGCCCGTGCCCAGAGATGAGCGGATCGAGGTTGAGTTAGTGAGCGAAGGTCGCAGACCGGATGAGCGGGACTATGAAGACCAGTCCGGCGTGCTGGCCTGGCGCGATGAGTATGCGCCGGACCAGACCCGCCGCTTCCGCTTTGGTTACCGCGCCGTGTTTCCTCGCGATATCGAAGGCCTTTCGGGCTGGTAGGCGGCTGATGGCCGTGTCAGGCGGGCAATTCGTATAGGGCTTGATCGGCAATGGCGATGCGCTGCCGGGCCGGAAAGTCGGTTTCGGTCATCAGGCCGGTAAAGCGGCCGAAGGCCGGCAGCACCAGCTGCTCATGCCCGAGCAGAAAAGCCGGCAGTCGGAGTCGCTGACGCCGATCCTGAAGGATGGCGCCGGGGTGGAGGTGACCGGAAATGGCCGGTTGCCCGAGCGCATCCTGCCATTCGTGGACCAGTTGCAGCCCGGCCAGCGCCAGCCCGGGCTGATGCGGCTGCATATCCCATCGGTTCAGCCAGCCGGCCAGCTCGCGGTCGTGGTTGCCCAGCACCAGATCGATCGTCAGGGCCTGGTGCGACTGGCGCCAGGCCAGCACCTGCTCGGGCCAGTCATCGCCAGGCCTGGGCGGTGCGTGTATCCAGTCGCCCAGTATGACCAGGCGCTCAGCGCCCGTGCGGGCCAGCAGCGCGTCGATGCGGGCCAGTTCGGCCGCCGCCACGCCGGCCGGCACGGCGACACCGGCATGGCGAAAGACCTGGTCCTTGCCGATATGCACGTCAGCCAACAGCAGGGCGCTTTCGCTCGGCCAGAACGCGGCGCGTTCCGGCAGCAGGCAGATGTCCTGTCCTGACAACTGAATGGTCTTCATCCTGCTGCGCGCAGCCCGGGGTCGATTCGGTTGAGCATGCGCTCGACCCGCGCCTTGAAGTCTTCCGTGCTCAACTGCCCGCGCAGACGGTCGGCCCAGAGCGGGAAGGCCAGCGGCGTCAAGCGTTCGCTGTGGCGCATGACAATCCGCTGTCGGGCGATGCCCTGCAGCGTGCGGCGCAGGCGCGACAACTCCATTTCGGCCTCCAGTACCTCGCTCGTGGCCTGGGCCAGCAGCAGGTTGTCGGGGTCGTGTTCGGACAGCATGTCGAACATCAGCCCGCTGGAGGCCTGCAACTGACGGGCGCGTTTCTGACGGCCCGGGTAGCCCTGAAATACAAGCCCGGCAACGCGGGCGATGTCGCGAAACCGGTGACGTGCCATCTCGGCCGCGTTCAGGCTGGCCAGAATGTCTGAATCCAGTCCTTCGACCGACAAGGCGCGTCGCAGTTGTGCTTCATCAAGGTCGAGCGTGTCGTCGCTAACCAGCTCGATGCCGTAGTCGTTGACTGTCATGGAAAAGCTGCGCGGCGTTTCCTGAGCCAGGCGCCAGGCCAGCAGCGCCGCCAGGCCTTCATGAACCAGCCGTCCGGCAAACGGGTAAAAAAACAGATGCGCCCCGTCGCGGCTTTCGGTTTGTTCGACCAGCAGCCGATCCGGCCCGGGCAGGGATGACTGGGTGGATTGCTGGCGCAGCAGCGACTGGATGGCCGCGAGGTCGTCGGGCAAAGCGCGGTCGGCGGCGGCAAACAGCTCCAGCATGGCGTCGGCCAGCAGGGTCGACAGCGGCAGACGACCGCCGGCCCAGCGCGGCACCGAAGGCCGCCCGGCTTTGCCCAGGCGCACATAGGCCACCATGTCGCGAATCCGCTCCAGCTTGAGCATGCGACCGGCAAACAGAAAGTGCTCACCGGGCTGGAGACGCGTCAGAAAACGCTCTTCGATCTGGCCCAGCGAGCCGCCCTTGACGAAGCGCACCTGCAAATGTCCGTCCGCGCTGATGGTGCCGACCGACATCCGGTGCCGGCCGGCAATACGTCGGTCGGTGACCCGGTACAGACCATCGTGCTCGACCACGCGCTGAAACCCGGGGTAGGCCTTCAGCGCCGGGCCACCACGGGTGATGAAGTCCATCAACCATTGCCAGCGTGCCTGATCGAGATTGGCGTAGGCGTGGGTGTCGTGCAGTTCAGCGAGCATGTCGGCCTCACGGAACCCGCCGCCCAGCGCGCAGGTCACCAAGTGCTGGGCGGCCACGTCCAGGCTGCCGGCCAGCGGCGTTCTGGACTCGATCCGGCCGCGCTCGACCTGACGCCGGGCCGCCGCGATTTCCAGTATCTCGAGCGCGTGGGTGGGTACACAGAGCAGGCGGGAGACCTGGCCCGGGCGGTGACCGGAGCGGCCCGCCCGCTGGATCAGTCGGGCAATGCCTTTGGGGCTGCCGATCTGGATCACCTGGTCCACCGGCGAGAAATCCACGCCCAGATCAAGGCTGGAAGTGGCCACGATGCAGCGTGCCTTGCCCTCGCGCACGGCGGTTTCAGCGGCAAGACGCTGCTGCCGGTCAATTGACCCGTGGTGCAGAAAGACCTGGTCAGGCCACGGCACAACCGATTCAATGGCCTGAAACCATAGTTCAGCCTGCGAGCGGGTGTTGGTGAACAACAGCGTCGAGCGTGCCTGGTCCAGCGCCTTGAGCACGC
>SKIE01000111.1 GCA_007116585.1 Wenzhouxiangella sp.
AAGCATGCCGCAACACCGCCCGCGTTTCTGCGCCATCGTTGGCCTTGAGCAATACAGCACGCGGCTTTGGCGCAGAGTCAGCGAGGTGCTGGCCGACGAAATCGATCTGACCCAGTGGAGCGATGAAGACCTGGCCGGGCAGAACCCTGAGGCCGCTGCCGCCATTCGCGACGCCGACTGTCTTTTTGTCAGCCGCATTCAGTTCATCGAGCAGGTCGAATGGCTGAGCGAGCAGCTTGGGCCGGAAGGCCGCGAGTCCAAAACCATCTTCGTCTACGAATCCATGCCCGAGGCTACCCAGCTGACGCGGGTGGGCCGTTATGTGGTCAAGGCCGGTGGCGGCGGCGGTATGCCGAGCATGGTGAAGAAAGTCGCCAAGCTACTGGTGCGCGGACGTGACGAGGATGCGCTGTACGGCTACACCAAGCTGATGCGCATCATGCGCAGCGTGCTGCCGCTGGTGCCGAACAAGGCGCGTGATTTCAAGAACTGGCTGCAGGTGTTTGCCTACTGGTCGCAGCCAACCGAAGAAAACATTTGCAACATGTTCCGGCTGATCCAGCGCGAGTACTTCGACGGCAAGCGCGAAGTCGGCAAGGTCGTCGACGTGCCGGGCATGGGGCTTTACCACCCGGACGCGCCCGACTACTTCACCAGCCCGAAGAGCTACAAGCGCTGGGCGAAAAAACGCGGCGTCAATCTCGACAAGGGACGGAAAGTCGCGCTGCTGTTTTTCCGCAAACACCTTCTACAGGAACGCGGTTATATCGACGACACCATCCGCCGGCTGGAAGCCGCCGGCATCGCGCTTTTGCCCGGCTTTGTCATGGGCATCGAGGGCCACGTGATGGTGCGCGACTGGTTCATCGCCGAAAAACCGGATCTGCTGATCAACATGATGGGTTTTGGCCTGGTCGGCGGGCCGGCGGCGTCAACCAAGCCCGGTGCGGCTGCCGAAGCCCGCAACCGGATCATGGCCGATCTTGACGCGCCCTATATGGTTGCCCAGCCGCTCCTGATCCAGGATTTCGCCGCCTGGGACCAGACCGGCATGTCGCCGGTGCAGGCCTCGTTCAGCTACTCGATTCCCGAAATGGATGGTGCGATCGCGCCGGTCACGCTCGGTGCCCTGGACGAGGGCGGCATCCGCACCGTGCCGGACCGGCTCGACCGCCTGGTCGAGATTGTGCAGGGCCAGCTCCGGCTGCGCGCAACGCCAAGAGCCGAGCGCAAGCTGGCTTTCATCGTGTACGACTATCCGCCCGGACTGGGGCGCAAGGCGACGGCCGCACTGCTCGATGTGCCGGCCAGCCTGCTGGCGATGCTCAAGCGCTTGCAGTCCGAAGGCTATGACACGGGTGAATTGCCCGGAACGCCTGAAGAGCTGTTCCAACAACTTGATGAGGCGACCGACGCGACGCGACAGCAGGGCCGGCCTGAGGCGCTGACCGTCAGCAAGGACAAGTTCAGGGAACTCACCACGGGCGACGAGCGCGAGCGCATCGAGGCCCGCTGGGGCGGTTTCCCGGGCGATATCGCGCCGGTGGGCAGCGAGGCGCTGTTTCTGGGAGGCGTGCGTTTCGGCAATGTGTTCATCGGCGTGCAGCCGCGCATCGGCGTGCAGGGCGACCCGATGCGGCTGATCTTCGATCGTGAGGAAACGCCGCATCATCAGTACCTGAGTTTCTACCGCTGGATTGCGCGTGAGTTCGGCGCCAGCGCCATGATCCACGTCGGCATGCACGGCTCGGTCGAATGGATGCCCGGCTTGCAGACTGCGCTGACCAGCCAGTGCTGGCCCGACCGCATGCTGGGACAGACGCCCCAGTTCTATCTCTACCCCAGCAACAACCCCAGCGAGGCGGCAATCGCCCGACGCCGGGGATTGGCCGCCATCGTGTCCCACCTGGTGCCGCCGCTATCGCGGGCCGGTCTTTACAAGGAACTGCCGGCGCTCAAGGACTTGCTGGCCGACTGGCGCGAGCGCGGCGCCGGTGATGAGGACGCCGCCACGGTCGAAGCGGCCGTGATGCAAAAGGCCGAACTGCTGAATCTCACCGACGACTGCCCCCGCCGCGAGGACGAGGTTTTTGCCGAGTATGCAGGGCGGCTTTACGGTTATCTGCAGGAGCTCGAAAACCGGCTGATCTCCAACGCGCTGCACGTGTTCGGTGATACCTCACCGGTTGACGCGCAGCGAGTCACCCTGAGCGAGACGCTGAAAAACCGCCCGGTCGGTGAGGCAACTCTGGCCACCGTACTACTGCGTCTGGGTGGCAAGCTGGCCGAATTCGGCGACTACGAGGGCCTGATGCGCCGCGCGCGCCAGGGTGAGCCCGACGCGCTGGCCGCGCGCGACTGGCTGGAGCCCGTCTGCGAGAAGTTCATCGACGACTGCGTGCTCGGCGAGCTTGATCCGGCGGTCGGCATCGAGTTGGTCACCGGCGCTGTTCCGCTTGAACCGATGGTCGAAGCGCTGGAAATTCTGGTCGCCGAAGGACGCGGATTGCTGGCGGCCCTGCGCGACAACGCCGGCGAGCTGGATGCGCTGGTGCATGCCCTGGATGGCGGTCACCTGCCGTCCGGCCCCGGCGGCGATCTGGTCCGCGACGGGGCGGCGATCCTGCCGACCGGGCGCAACCTGCACGCCATTGATACCTGGCGGATTCCGTCGGAGCTGGCGTTCCGGCGTGGTGCGGCCATCGCTGATCAGCTGATCGAACGACACCGACAAGAAAATAACGGCGCCTGGCCGGAAACCATCGCCCAGGTGCTGTGGGGTCTGGATACCATCAAGACCAAGGGCGAGGCGATTGCCGTGATCATTCGCCTGGTCGGCGGCGAGCCGGTCTACGACGGCACTGGAAAAATCTCCCGCTATGCGCTGATTCCGCTTGAAAAACTCGGCCGTCCCCGGGTTGATGTGTTGATCAAGCTGAGCTCGATTTTCCGCGATTCCTTCGGCATTCTGATGGACCAGCTCGACAAACTGATCGGCGCGGCCGCCTCGGCCGACGAGCCGCACGAGATGAACTTCGTCAGAAAGCACGTCGACGCCATGCTGGCTGACGGCGAGAGCTTCGAGAACGCCACCGCGCGTCAGTTCACCCAGGCGCCGGGCACCTACGGCAACTACGTCGACGACATGGTTTCGGATTCGGCCTGGGAGTCGGAGGACGATCTCGATGCCCTGTTCATCCGCCGCAACGCCTCGGCCTACGGCGGCAAACGGCGCGGAGAGAAGCTCACCGGCGTGCTGGAAAACCTGCTGAGCTCGGTCGACCGCGTGATCCACCAGGTCGATTCCACCGAGTTCGGCGTCTCAGACATCGACAACTATTTTTCCTCGTCAGGTTCTCTGCAGCTGGCCGCCCGGCGGCGCAACAAGCGCAATGCTGATATCCGTCTGAACTACGTCGAGACCCTGACCGCGGATGTACGCATCGACGACGCCCAGCAGACCCTGCGCATGGAATATCGCAGCAAACTGCTCAATCCCAAGTGGTACGAAGGCATGCTGACATCAGGGCAGGGCGGGGCCACCGAGATCAGC
>SKIE01000256.1 GCA_007116585.1 Wenzhouxiangella sp.
ACCGGCAACAAGAAGGTCTCGCTGGCCGACCTGATCGTGCTCGGCGGCAACGCGGCCATCGAAAAGGCAGCCAAGGCGGCCGGCCACGACGTGACCGTGCCGTTCTATCCCGGCCGGACCGATGCGACCGAGGAACAAACTGATGCCGACTCGTTCGATCCGATGAAGCCCGAAGCCGACGGGTTCCGCAACTACCGTCGCACCGCGTTTACCGTGTCGGACGAGGAGATGCTGGTCGACCGTGCCCAACTGCTGACCCTGACGGCGCCGGAAATGACGGTGCTGGTCGGCGGCATGCGGGTGCTCGACGCCAACCACGGCGGCAGCAAGCACGGCGTGTTCACCGACAACCCCGGTACCCTGACCAATGACTTCTTCGTCAACCTGGTCGACATGGATACGCAGTGGCAGCCGGTGGGCAGCGACGAGTACCTGTTCGAAGGCCGCGACCGCAACAGCGGTGAAGTCAAGTGGACCGGCACCCGGGTCGACCTGATCTTCGGCGCCAACTCGCAGCTGCGGGCGCTGTCGGAAGCCTACGCTCAGGCCGATGCCGGCGAGAAATTCGTCGCCGACTTCGTCAAGGCCTGGACCAAGGTCATGAACGCCGATCGCTTCGATCTGAAGGCCTGATCCCTGCGCTGACGAGCGCCACCGTCCCACGCGGACGGATTGATCCACCCAGCCGGCCCCGCGCAAGCGGGGCCGGTTTTTTTTGTCATGCTGGTTGATTGCGTAGCCACGGCAGAGCCGGTGAATTCAGTCGTGCTGGGCGACTGGTAGGGTCCCGAGAAAGGGGGCAAACGCAGGGCTGGCGCTGCGCGGTGTGCACAAGATACTCATCGATAACGATGTTGCGGAGGGTGACTGCGGCAGGTACCGGGGCAATGCCGGGTCAGTTCCCCCTGCGCAAGCTGCCTGATTTGATTACACTCGGTGCATGGAAGAAACGCGCGCCACTGTCGGTACGGGATCCGAGCATGATGCCTCTCTCATCACCTGGTTTGCCGATTTGTCACCCGACCAGCGACTGGCCGAACTGGAATCCCGCGTCGCCTTTCTCTTCCCATTGAGAGCCGGCCATGACACCAAGCTTTCGCGAGATCCTGGAAGTACTCAACCAACACCAGGTTGAGTACATCGTCGTGGGCGGCGTGGCGGCTGTCATCCATGGTGCGCCGACAACCACGTTCGACCTCGATGCCCTGGTCAGAGTGACCGAAGCCAACGCCGAACGGCTTGTACGGGCCTTATCAGAGCTGGAAGGCAGGTTTCGAGAACACCACGAGGCGATTTGTCCCACCATCAAAGACATCCTGGCCGGTGGTCACCTGTTACTGATGACGCGCGCCGGTCCGCTGGATGTTCTTGGGTTCATCGGAGACCAGCGGCGCTACGAGGATTTGCTGGACGCCTCACCGGAAATCAGGATGAACATAGGCTCTCTGAGAGTGCTGGGTCTGGAAGAGCTGATAGCCGAGAAAAAACGCATGGGGCGCACCAAGGACTTGGCTGCCGCCGAGTTGCTGGAAGCAGTGTTGCGCCATCGCTCGGGGCAAAGCTGAGGCTGGCTGTCATTGCCGCCATAACCGCGTTGCGGAATTCGACGTTCTTCGTTGCGTAAAGCGTCTGTCCCGCCCCAAGGGACCGACTGATCATAGACCGCGTCTCCGTTTGCCAGCGTGATCAGACCGTCGCCCCGCGAACCCCAGCTGTTTGGCTGCTCTATACTCAAGAGCCTTGTGGTGAATCCGTGCTCTCAAGCTAACCTCGTTTAGGCCTTGTCGCCACATCCTGAGCCCAACCGGAATGTTTCAATGTCATTTTTAAAAGCGCTATTGTTCGCCGCCGTGACGGCCTTGCCCATTAATGCCGCTATTGCCGCAGAGCCGCCCGGCCCCGGCGAAGGCCCTGACGAAAACCTGGAGGCGATTGAGCCCTCGGCCGAACCGATCTCCATCGGCCTGGCCGGCGAGTACCCGGCCGATATCGCCCGCTACCTGCTCGTCCAGGGCGTATCCGGCGCGCAGTTATCGCCTGCGGGCGATTACGTGGCGGTGTCGAAATCGGTCACCGGCGAGCCGCAACTGTGGCTGGTTCCCACCGACGGCTCACAAGCCCGCCAGCTAACCTTCGGCAACGGCATCACCTTCTTCCGCTGGGCGCCCGACGGGCAAAGCCTGGTCTACGGCGCCGACAACGCCGGCGATGAACAGGAGGCCTATTTCCGCATCAGCGTCGACGGCAAGCGCGAAGCCGAAATCGTGCCCGCCCTGCCCGGCGCGTTCCGTTCCTTTGGCGGCGTGTTGCCGGATAACGAGCATGTCGTGTTCGCCTCGACCGAGCGCAATGGTCTGGACTTCGATATCTATGTGCGCCATATCGAATCCGGCGAGCAGCGCATGATCTTCGAGGGCGAGTTCGCGTTCTGGCCGCGCTCGATCTCCCCGGACGGCGCCTCTTTGCTGATGACCCAGGCCGTGGGCGAGGATTCCAACAACCTCTTCCTGGTCGATATCGATTCCGAGGAAGTCACCACGCTGTCGAACCCCGAGCGCCGGGCCAATACCCAGGACGGCGGTTTTGCCTGGACCGCCGACGGTGAGCATGTCTTCCACACCTCCAACGAGGACCGTGAGTTCCGCGCCCTGATCCGTCGCGAGATCGCCAGCAACGAAGTCGAGGTACTGGTCGAGCTGGAACACGACATCGACAACGTCCGGCTGTGCGGTGAAGATGATCGCTACCTGCTCTGGACCAGCAACGAAGACGGCTTTTTCCGCCTGCACGGGCGCGACCTGGTCGAGGACCGCGCTCTGTCCACGCCTGAAGCGGCGGACGGCGTCTACAGCCTGTCCTGCCCGCGCGGCAGTTCGCAAGCGGCCATGGTGGTCAACGGCTGGTCCACGCCGGGCGATCTGCTGCTGTGGGACCTGGCCAGCGGCAGCGCCGAGGTGCTGTGGGCGGCCAACCTGGCAGGCCTTGATCCCGAGCGCCTGGTCGCGCCCGAGTCCATCCGCATGGACGCACGCGACGGCGTAACGCTGCAAGGCCTGCTCTACCTGCCGCGCGAAGACGCCCGCCTCGACGACGGCCCGCCGCCGGTGGTGTTCGACGTCCACGGCGGGCCGACCGCCCAATCAATGGTCAACTTCAACGGCGCCATGCAGTACCTGCTCGGCCAGGGCATTGCCGTGTTCCGGCCGAACATCCGCGGATCAACAGGCTTCGGCCATACCTACGTCACGCTGGATGATCAGGAACGCCGCCTCGACAGCATCCGCGACCTGGTCGACATGCTGGAATTTTTCCGCGAAGACGGGCGGGTTGATGCCGACCGGGCCATCGTGCGCGGCGGCTCCTACGGCGGCTATGCGGTCAACGCCGTATTGGCCAATCATCCGGGGCACTTCATTGCCGGCGTGTCGCTGTTCGGCGTGGCCGACTGGGTGACCGCGCTTGAAGTGGCCTCGCCCGCGCTGAAGGCATCGGACATCATCGAGTACGGCGACATCCGCGAGGAACGCTGGCAGGAGTTCTACACGAC
>SKIE01000222.1 GCA_007116585.1 Wenzhouxiangella sp.
CCGGATGAGTTGGGCGAGCGCCGCGAACGACTGCGCCTGCCGGCCGCCCCGGCCGGGTTGACCAAGCTGATCGACAGCGATTTGCGCACGGCACGCAAACGCTACCTGCGCGGCGCCTCGGATCCGGCCCGGCTTGCGCTTGAGCCGGGGCTGCCGGAAGTGACTGCACTGCCGGCCATCGCCCGCTTTTTCCCCGGCGCCAGCATCATCTGGCTTTCGGCCAGCGAATCGGCGCTGCGGCTGCACTGGCGTCTGGCGGGCTGTCGCGAGATCGACCGCATGGTGGCCGCATGGCAGGCTGAAGAGCAGTTGTTTGCGCACCTGCGGCAACTGTTGCCGCTGCGCGTCATCGAGCTGTCTACCGAAGCCATGGTTGACGACCCGGCGGCCAGTGTGCGCGAACTGGGCGAGGCCCTGGGCCTGGACGAGACCGAGACGCTGGCTCAGGCGCTGGCCAGTTCGCTGGAGCAGGCCGGCTACAGGAAGACCGGCCACTGGCAGCACTATGCCTCGGTTTTATGACGGCATTGTCATGGCATTGTTACCCGCGCTGCGAGCAAATCCGCTAGCATTCAGCTCGTGAAACTGCTCCTTGCCATTTCCCTCGTCTTGCTGCTGGTCGCCTGTTGTCCGGGCGAGCAGGTCGATGAACGCGGCTGGCCGAAAGAACTGGTGCTGGGTCTGGTGCCCGCGCTGGAGGCCGAGGCGCTGGTCGATAACCTGGAACCGCTGACTGATCACCTGGAAGAAGCGCTCGGCATACCGGTGCGCTCGTTCGTGCCCATGGATTACACGGGCCTGGTCGAGGCGTTGGGGTCTGGCCGGGCCGACATCGGCATGCTGCCGCCGTTCGCCGCGATGCTGGGCGCGCGCCGCTACGACATTGAGTCGATTCTGGTATCGACGCGGCGGGGTGAGACCGGCTACCGTCCGCAGTGGCTGACCAATGACCGCTCCGTGTGCGAGACCGAAGTCCGCTACGAGGAGCGTATTTGCGAGGCGCGCGTGGCCGGGCGTGAGAATGTGATTCGGCGCTTTGGCTATTGCCAGGGCAATCTCGAAGCCATGCGCGGCCAGTCGGTCGCATTTGTTGACCCCAACTCGACCTCTGGCTTCCTGTTTCCCGCGGTGCAGTTGCGAGAGCTTGGGATTGACCATCAGCGCGACCTCAACAGCCTGTTTGTAGGCGGCCATGACGCTGCCGCGCTGGCGGTCTACAGCGGCGACACGCGCTTCGGTGTGAGCTACGACGATGTGCGCAACATGATTTGCGGCCAGTATCCGGAGATCGGTGAGCGGGTCATTGTGTTCGAGAATGCGCCGATGATTCCCAATGACGGTGTTCAGCTTCGCCCCGGACTGCCGGCGGACTTGCGCCAGGCCATCATCGATGCCTTCCTGGATCTGGCTGAATCGCAGGCGCACCTTCCCGATGATGAGAAGGTGCTTTGGGTGCTCTACGAGATCGACGGTTTCATGGAAACGCCTGAAGGCGTTTACGATCCGGTGCGCGACGCCTACGAACTGATGCGCAACTAACGGGTCACCGGCCCGCGCCTGGAGAACGGATGCAAAACAATCAGGGTTCCATACGCTTCACCGACGCCAATATTGTCTACCCCAACGGCACCGTCGGCATGAAGGACCTCAATCTGGAAATCCGGCCCGGCGAGTTCGTGGTCATTGTTGGCTCATCGGGTGCCGGCAAGTCGACGCTGCTGCGCGCGGTGAATGGTTTGAACCGCATGACCTCAGGCCAGGTCGAGGTCGATGGAATGTCGGTGCCGCAAAAGGACGGGCGCGAACTGCGCCTGCTGCGCAAGCGCGTCGGCATGATTTTCCAGGACTTCCGCCTAGTCAAGCGCTTGAGCGTGATGTCGAACGTGCTCATCGGCCGCCTGGCCCACGTTGCCGGCTGGCGCGCCATGCTCAACCTGTGGCCTGCGCACGACAAGGAAGTAGCCATGAAGGCGTTGGAGCGGGTGGGTATTACCGAAAAAGCCTGGGTCAAGGCCAGTCAGCTGTCGGGCGGGCAGCAGCAGCGCGTTGGCATCGCCCGGGCGCTGGCTCAGGAGCCGGCCATCATTCTGGCCGACGAGCCGGTGGCCTCACTGGATCCGGTGACCACCCATCAGATCATGCGAGATCTGGTCCGCATCAATCGGGATTTGGGGATTACCACGCTGGTCAACCTGCATTTTCTCGATCTTGCCCGGCAGTATGGGCAGCGCATCATCGGGCTTCGCTTCGGTGAGCTGGTTTATGACGGCTCGGCCAAGACCGTGACCGATGAGGACTTCCGCAACATTTACGGCCGCGACTTCACCGAAGACGACGTGCTTGACGAGGATGCGGCCGGCGGATGACCGCAGTCCCGCAAAAACCGCCGCGCAACTGGCTGCTGTGGGGCGGCACGGCGGCTTTTCTGGTTGCCATGACCTGGTGGTCAGCGCGCGGGATCGGCTTTTCCTTGAGCGAATTCATCTGCAATCTGCCGGGCGGTTCGCGCCTGCTGCAGGAGTCATGGCCACCGGATTTCAGTTTCCTGCCGCGCCTGTACGCCCCGTTCATGGAAACGCTTTACATCGCCATCATCGGCACCGTCGTTGGCGGCATTCTGGCGATTCCGGTGGCGGTGCTGGCGGCGCGCAACCTCACGCTGGGTCGCCTGGTCTGGTTTACCGACCGCAACTTCATGAACATCCTGCGCACCTTGCCGGACCTGTTCTGGGCCATGTTGTTTGCCACCGCTGTCGGCTTTGGCCCGGTAGCGGGTGCCTTGGCCCTGTCCGTGTTCACGATTGCCGTGATTTCCAAGCTCTGGTCGGAGTCGCTGGAGGCGATCGACATGGGCATGCCGGAAGCGGTTCGCGCGGCCGGCGGCACCTGGCTGCAGATGATCCAGTTCGGCGCCATTCCGCAAGGGCTGCAACACTACGTGTCCTATGCCCTGTATGCGTTCGAGTTGAACGTGCGCTCATCCATGGTGCTGGGCCTGGTTGGGGCGGGCGGCATCGGCATGATTCTCGAGACCCAGCGGGCCAATTTTGAATATGAGCGGGTGAGCATGATCATTCTGGCGGTCCTGGTGGCCGTGCTCGTCATCGAGCAGATATCTGAGTCCATCCGGAAGCGTTTGGCATGAATCAGCAGCCGGGATTTCTGCAGCCCAGGCAGCGCATCGGGTGGGCCACCTGGGCCACGTTCATCATCGGTGCGCTGTTTTTATGGTCACTGATCGCAATCGAGTTCTCGCCTGGCCGGATGATCCAGGTGCCGGGACAGATCGCCCGCGTGCTGTCGTTTTTCTATCCTGCCGATATGGCTTATGGCTGGGAGGCGGTGCTGCCGGCGATTATCGAGTCAATCCAGATTGCCTGGATCGGGACCATCATCGCGGCCATTCTGTCCCTGCCGCTGGCGCTGTTCGGCGCACGCACCTTGTTTCCGCGTATTGCGCGACTGGTCAAGTTGATCTCGGCCACGGCCCGGGCGTTTCCGGAAATCCTGCTTGCCATCTATTTTGTGCCGA
>SKIE01000086.1 GCA_007116585.1 Wenzhouxiangella sp.
AAGTCCTGACCAACAAGGACATGGAAGCGTTCGTGGACACCACTGATCAGTGGATTCGCGACCGGACCGGGATTGCCGAGCGGCGCATTGCCGCGGACGGGCAAACCACCTGCGACCTGGCTGAGGCGGCGGCGCGGGCAGCGCTGGATGCAGCTGGACTTTGCCCTGCGGATATCGACCTGCTGGTGGTCGGTACCACCACCCCCGATGTTGTGTTTCCCTCCACCGCCTGTCTGTTGCAGCACCGCCTGGGCATGGCCGAATGCGGCGCCTTCGACGTCAATGCGGCCTGTTCCGGTTTTATCTATGGGCTGTCCGTGGCCGATCAGTACATTCGGGCGGGCACAGCCCGACGCATTCTCGTGGTGGGGGCAGAGACGCTGACGCGCATGCTGGACTGGTCGGATCGCTCGACCTGCGTACTGTTCGGCGATGGCGCCGGCGCGGCGGTCCTCGCAGCCGATGCCGAGCCGGGCATTTTGTCGACGCATATCCATGCCAACGGTGCCTATGGCGATCTGCTCAAGGTGGATGTAGGCGTCTCCCGTGGCTTTCTGCCGCAGCCGCGCGGCGGTATCAGCGTGCAGATGAGCGGCAATGAGGTGTTCAAGGTTGCGGTCAACACGCTGGGGCGCATCGTGGATGAAACCTTGGAGGCCAACCAGCTCGAAAAGAGCGATCTGGACTGGCTGATCCCGCATCAGGCCAATCTGCGCATTATTCGGGCCACGGCAAAGAAGCTGCAGATGTCGATGGATCAGGTCGTGATCACGGTTGATCGGCACGGCAACACATCGGCCGCTTCAGTGCCGCTGGCACTGGACGAGGCCGTACGCAGCGGACGAGTGAAACGAGGTGATCGCCTGTTGCTGGAGGCGTTTGGCGGCGGCTTTACCTGGGGCTCTGCTCTGATTGTTTATTAGGAAAGTCAAGCAACATCCTGTTTATGAATAGATTTGCCTTTGTTTTTCCGGGCCAGGGCTCGCAGAGTCCAGGCATGCTGGAAGCATTGAGTCGGCAACATGACGTGGTCGCCGAGACGTTTGCACAAGCCGGCGAGGTCCTCGGTTGTGATCTCTGGAAGATGGTGCGGGAAGGTCCGGTCGACGCCCTGAACAACACCGAGATTACCCAGCCGGTCATGCTGGCCGGCGGGATTGCGGTGTGGCGGGCCTGGTGTGCCCTGTCTCAGGCGCGGCCGGAACAATTGGCCGGCCATTCGCTGGGTGAATACAGCGCGCTGGTCGCGGCCGAGGCGCTGGATTTTGCCGATGCGGTCGCCATCGTGGCCGAACGCGCTCGTCTGATGCAGGCGGCTATGCCGGCCGGGCAGGGCGCCATGGCCGCGGTGCTCGGCCTGGATGATGAGGTTGTCGAGGCGGTCTGTCGCGAAGTGGCGGAAGGCCAGACCGTAGCGCCGGCCAACTACAACTCACCCGGGCAGCTGGTTGTGGCCGGAGAGGCCGCCGCTGTAGAACGTGCCGTTCGGGCCTGCCTTGATGCCGGGGCCAAGCGCGCCATGACCCTGGCGGTGAGCGTGCCCTCGCACTGTGCCCTGATGGCGCCCGCGGCTGAACGCCTGGCCGACGTGCTCGACAACGTTGAAATCCGACAACCGGTGATTGCCGTGCGGCACAACGTCGATGGCATGCCCCGAAGCGGACCGGAAGAGATCCGCCGGGCGCTGATTGATCAGCTGGCCTCTCCCGTGCGCTGGACACACAGCATTCGCCAACTGGTCGCAAGCGGTATCGGCACCGTTGGCGAGTGTGGTCCCGGGCGGGTCCTGTGCGGGCTCGGCAAACGGGTCGATCGTGGTATTGAGTGGATTGCCCTCGAAAACCCGGACGCTCTGGCAGCGCTGGCGTCGGAACAGGATTCGAAAGGAGAGCGGGGATGAGCACGTTGAATGAGTCTGTCGTCGCGCTGGTAACCGGCGCCAGCCGGGGCATCGGGCAAGCCGTGGCGCTGCGCCTTCGGGCCGAGGGGGCCACGGTATTCGGGACTGCCACCTCGGCGGCGGGCGCCGAGGCGGTGGCAAGCGGACTGGGCGAGGGACGTGGCCTGGTTCTGGACGTTAACGATGCCGGCTCGATCGACCAGGTCGTGGCCGACGTGACGCAGCGCAGCGGGCCGGTTGGCGTGCTGGTCAACAACGCGGCAATCACTCGTGATCAGCTGCTGATGCGGCTCAAGGACGAGGATTGGGATGCTGTCATGGACACCAATCTGAAAGGCGCCATGCGGATGACGCGGGCGTGCCTGCGCGGGATGATCAAGGCGCGCAGCGGTCGCATCGTCAGCATTTCCTCGGTTGTCGGGTACGCCGGCAATCCGGGGCAGAGCAACTACGCGGCGGCCAAGGCCGGCCTGGCCGGTTTTTCCCGCGCGCTGGCGCATGAAGTCGGCAGCCGTGGGGTCACGGTCAACGTGGTCGCGCCCGGTTTCATCGACACGGATATGACCCGCGCGCTTTCCGAAGAGCAGCGCGAGCGGCTACAAGGTACAATTCCCCTCGGTCGGCTGGGCCGTCCGGAGGACATCGCTGGCTGCGTGGCGTTTCTCGCCGGGCCGGACGGCGCCTACATCACGGGCCAGACGATGCACGTCAACGGCGGCATGCACATGACCTGAGGGTGAACATGAGGCCGCCGGGACAAAGACAAACAACTGCAAGACCGGATCGATCGTCTGCCTGTTCGGGGTAGCGAGATCCTGTGAGTGGCGACGGCAAACAACTCGGTTTGGCGTCGTCTTGATTGTGTGACTCTAGAGGACTTAAAGCAGATGAGCAGCATTGAAGATCGCGTCAAGAAAATTGTCATCGAGCAACTGGGCGTCAAGGAAGAGGAAGTCACTCCAAGCGCGTCGTTCGTCGATGACCTGGGGGCCGATTCGCTGGATACGGTCGAACTGGTGATGGCGCTGGAAGAGGAGTTCGAGTGCGAAATCCCGGACGAGGAAGCGGAAAAAATCACCAGCGTGCAGCAGGCGATCGACTACATCAGCAACAACGTCGACAAGTAATCCTCACTTGATTTCGGCTTCATGATGACGTTTACTCCCATGGCCCCATCGGTCTGCCCTCATGCGAGGTGATCGCCGGGTTGTTGTGACCGGCCTTGGCTGCGTGTCGCCGGTGGGTAACGACGCAGCATCGGCCTGGAACGCCGTCAAGGCCGGGCAGAGCGGCATTGCCGCCCTGACCGAGTTTGAGCCCGAGCGTTTTCCAGCCCGGATTGCCGGACAGGTGCGCGACTTTGACGTGAGCCTCTACCTCAGCCCGAAGGAAGCGCGCAAGTCGGATCGCTTCATTCATTACGGCATGGCCGCGGCCATCCAGGCGATCGAAGACGCGGGTCTGGAAGCGCACCCGGATGACGCGGACCGTTATGGATTCGCCATCGGCTCGGGGATCGGCGGCATCGCCACCATTGAGCAGACCTACCAGACCTACGTCGACAGCGGGCCGCGCAAGATTTCGCCGTTTTTTGTCCCCGGTTGCATCATCAACATGATCGGGG
>SKIE01000268.1 GCA_007116585.1 Wenzhouxiangella sp.
CGCGTTTCTTCCCGAACTGCCGGATCATTTGTCTGAATTGCGACGCTGTCTGAAAGAGCAGAAACTTGACGATTTGAAAAGAAGCGCCCACACCCTGAAAGGCCTATGCGCCACGTTCGGCATGACGAAAGCGTCCGAGTCGGCCCGTGAGCTGGAACATGCCGGCCGCGAGAAAGCACTCTGGGCCGAATTGGAGGAACTCACCGATCGCCTGACCGAGGAAGTCGAGGCCTGTCAGGTTGAACTGCAATCCATTCTGGATGGAGCCACCCAGCCTTGAACCAGAGCAAAAACGGGCATAAAGATAAAGACGGTTATGGCATCGCGCTGCAACCAATCTGCGACCGCCAACTGCAGCATATCGGCGACAAACTCCTCTACCGAGATTCGGCTAAGGCACAAACCGCCAACGTGGAGGACGCGCTGCTGGCCACCGCCAGAGCGAGCGCCAGCGTGGTGTTTGACATCGGACTCCAGGAGCTGGTTGGGAACCGTGTCCTGCTGTGCACGATTCCGGATGAGTGGCTGCGGGAGCCGGCGGCCATCCTGTACCCGGCAGAGCAGACGATCCTGGAAATTCCAGCCTCGGCCTGGCAGGAACCAGACACCGCAGCTGCCGTCCAGGCACTGCAGCAGGCGGGCTTTCGAGTGGCCGTCGAGGCCCACGTGCTGGGCAGCCTGGAGCAGTCGCTGCCAACGCCGCCGGATGTCATCAAGACAGACTTCCGTAAAACGCAGACCCCGCCCACCTGCCCCGGCAGCGCAGACACGCAGCCCGTGCAAATGGCAACATTCATCGAAACCTCCGATCAACTGGAAGCGGCCCGACAAGCTGGTTTCAACTGGTTTCAGGGCTTTGTATTCTCGCTGCCCGTGGTCATCCCCAAAACCACTCGGAAACGCAGCGGTAATCGGGCGGTGGAACTGCAGCTGCTGGCGACGCTGGGCAGGGATGACTTCAGCGTACACGAACTGGAACCGCTGCTGGCCCAGCACCCCAGCCTGGCTCTGGTCGTTTTGCGGCAGGCCAACTCGGCCGCATTTGCCCGCAGGGGCCGAACCATCGATACGCTACATGAAGCCCTGATGCGCATTGGCCTGGGTCGTATGCGCACATTGATCTCGACGTTCATGCTGACCAGCAACGAGCCGATTCGCCATCTGCAGGCGCGGCAGCTTCTAATCCGGGCCGGTTTGGCCGCCAACCTGGCCGAACGCATTGCCAGCGTTCCCCCCGCCGTGGCTTTTTCCGTCGGCCTGTTCTCTCGTCTGGATGCCTTTGAAGGCCTGCCCATGGACGATCTGGTAAGGGATCTGCCTTTCTCGGAGGCGGTTCGCAACGCCTTGATTCATGGCGAGGGGGAGCTGGGCAAACTGATCGGTCTGCTGGATGATTTCGAAGCCGGCAAGACGAACCGCTTTGGCGAGACCACGATCACCATGCTCAACGAGGATTACCTGCGCGCCAGCGCCTGGGCCGACCGCTGGTTACGAGATGATCAGGACGATCAGCCTGCGGTGGCGGACCGGTAACGCGCAATTGAGGCGGAAAGTTTTTCGGCGTTGTAGGGCTTGGCGAGCAGATCATTGACCTTGAGCTCGCGCGCACGGTCGACGTTCTCGCGCGTCGCACTGCCGGTCTGAATCACCACGAAGACGTCTTCGCCTCCAGGCGCGTTGCGCAGCTTTTCCAGCACCTCGAGCCCGTGCATGTCCGGCATTTCGAGATCCAGGAACAACAGCGCTGGCAGCCGCTCACGAATCAGTTCCAGCGCCTTGCCGCCGCTGGCCGCCTGGCGAATATTGACAAAATCCAGGTTGCGCAACAGCCCGGCCAGCAGCAAACGCATCGACTGCTGGTCGTCTACGATCAGGATGTCATCGTTGTGCGATGGTCGATTCATGACGCGCTCCTAGCGCGACGGCGAGGCCTTCGATGCCCAGTACAGTATCAGACCGAACCCAAACAGCATACCGCCCAGATGGGCAAAATGGGCAATGCCCGACATAGTGCCGGTCATGCCGAAAAACAGGGTCAGCAGACCGTAGCCGACCACAAAGTACTTGGCCTTCAATGGAATGGGCGGAATCAACAGCATGATGCGGGCATTCGGGTACATCATCCCGAAGGCCAGCAACAGGCCGAACACCGCACCAGATGCGCCGATGGTGGGATAGATCTCGCCGCTCAGGTGCGCCACCGCCAGCTGAACCAGGCCCGCGCCGATCATGCAGACGAAATAAAAAATCAGGAACCGGCGCGTACCCCACAAGCGCTCGATCGGCATACCGAACATGTACAGGGCGAACATGTTGAAGAACAGGTGAGCGAGCCCGCCATGCAAAAAGCCGTAGCTCACCAGCTGCCACAGGCCGAACCCTGTGTTGAGCGTGGTGCCGTCACCAAGATTGATCATGCCGGGCGTGGCCACAGGCCACAAGGCGAAGATCCGCAGCGCGTCGGTAAAGGCACTCATCTGCAGGAAATAGGCCACGACCGTGATGATCAGCAGGGCGATCGCGGCCGATCCACCAGACTTGCCTGGCATTGGGTCAGTGATCATTCCAGCTCTTCCAGCGCCTGCAACACACCGTCCAGACCTTCCAGCGGCGGCCTGCGCTCCGGGAAGACCGTGCGCAGGACGGCAACCTCTTCCGGCGAAAGCGATTCATCCCGGATACCCCAGGCCCGCTCGCTGAAGGTCAGCAACGCAGAAATGTCTTCGTCGGATATATGTTGCATGGGCGGCATCAGACCACGGTAGGTGCGACCGGCCACTTCGATCTCCCCGCGCAGACCGTACAACACGATGAGCGCCAGCGCTTCAGACGGCAACTCCATCCATTCCGAGCCGGCCAGCGGCGGGAAGGCGGGCGGCCTGCCCTCGCCCTGGTTGCCATGGCAGGAGGCACAGAATCGCAAATAAGGTTCCTGCCCCTCGGCCAGTTCAACCGGCGCCGGACCGGAATCGCACCCGACCAGCATCAGCAGCGCTGCCAAGCAGGTACCAAGACCGGCGCTTCGCGCGGGCGACGTCCGTTTACAATGTGCGGTGGTTCTGATCATCCGTCCTCAACTCATGTCAATTCAGCGCGTAACGGTCTACGCCGCTTCCAGCCAGGCACTCCACGCCGACTATATCAGCGCAGCTTCCAGGCTAGGGCAAACGCTGGCCAGAAGCGGGATGACGATTGTCTACGGCGGCGGTGGAAATGGTCTGATGGGAGCTGTCGCCGATGCCGCAATCGCGGCTGGCGCCGATGTGCACGGCATCATACCGGAATTTCTGACCCGGGTTGAGGCCGGCCATAAGGGCATCACGTCGCTTGAAATTGTCACCGACATGCGAACACGCAAGGAAAAAATGCTGGAAAACTCGGATGCAGTCATCGCGCTGCCCGGCGGCTGCGGGACTTTTGAAGAATTGTTTGAAGCCATTACGCTGAAACGGCTGGGGCAGTTTCTGGGGCCCATCATCATGGTCAACACGCGTGGCTACTATGATCA
>SKIE01000050.1 GCA_007116585.1 Wenzhouxiangella sp.
CACTGGAGGCGCTTGAGACACTCAGCGTGGACTTTGATCCGGCCAGCCCGGATCCGGAGCTTGCCCTGGCCGCGCTGATCGAGCTGCCGCTGGCCAGTCTCCGCGCCCTGGCGGTTGACCCCAACCAATCAGCCGGCCTCAGACCTTGGCTGGACCTGGCCGCAACCGCCCGCGGTGCGCTGCTCGACCCTGCAAGACTCGCGACCGATCTTGACCAGTGGGAGATGCGTCATCCGGATGCAGGCTATTCTGCGGCGCAGGCCGACGAGTGGCTGGCCGCCTGGCGCTCGCTGCAAACCCCGCCGCGACGGATCGGACTGATCCTGCCCGGACCTGAAAGCAGTCTGGCCCGACCCGGCCGGGCGCTGCGCGACGGATTGTTGTCGCGCTGGAGCCGCCAGAGCGGCGACCAGCGACCTGAACTGCATTTTTTTTACATTGGCGACGAGCCCGAGGCCGTGATCGATGCCTGGTTTCGCGCCCGACAAGCCCGGGTGGATCTGGTCGTGGGGCCGCTGCAGCGCGATCAGGTCGACCAACTCATCGACCTGGGTGATGCCAGCGTGCCGCTGCTACTGTTGAACCATCCATCCGAGGCCGGGAGACTGGAACAGTTTCCGGGGCTGGTGGCCAGCTATGCGCTCACGCCCGAAGAAGAATCCGAACTGGCGGCAACGCGCGCACTGGTTGCCGGCCACAGCCGGGCGCTGGTGCTGCGCCAGGACAGCGAGTGGGGTGAACGCGTCGGCGAGGCCTTTCGGCGGACCTTTCGCGCCGGCGACGGCGAGGTGGTGCGCGACATGCGCTATCCGCCCGGACAGGTCGATCACAGTATTCTGCTGGAAGTCCTGCTGGAACTGGATCGTTCGCGCGAGCGCGGCACCCGGCTGTCTCGCACGCTGGGCATGCCGGTCGAGACCGAAGCGTCCCGGCGAACCGACGCTGACCTGATCTTTCTGGCCGCGCGAGCGGCCGACGCCCGCGCCCTGCGCCCGCAACTGAACTTCTTCGGCGCCGGTGACTTGCCGGTGATGGCCACCTCGCATGTGGTCAGCGGCGCCCCGGACGCGCGCCGCGATCAGGATCTGAACGACATCCTGCTGCCGGTGGCGCCCTGGTTCCTGGATAACGGCGACGGCGAGCACGAACGCCGCCTGGCCGAGCAGCGCTACGCCGGCCTCGACAACCCGTCACTCTCACGACTGTTCGCGCTCGGCGCCGACGCCTACGAACTTCTGCCCTGGCTGGCGCACATGCACAGTGATCCGGATCTGTATCTTCCCGGCCACACCGGCCGGCTACGCCTGTTGGAATCAGGCCGCATCGAGCGCGATCTGCCGTTTGTGCGCATCGTCAACGGTCTGCCCGTACCCGAGTGAACCAGAGCGTCCGCCAGCGCCGCGGCCAGCATGGTGAGGCGGCGGCCGAGCAGTGGCTGCAGGCGCGGGGACTGCAGACAATCGAACGCAACTACCGCTGCCGCGGCGGTGAAATCGACCTGATCATGGTCGAGGAAGATACCGACGACGGCAGCGTGCTGGTCTTTGTGGAAGTCCGCCTGCGCGCACCCGGTGCACCGGTTGCGGCCATCGAGACCGTGGATCGAGGCAAGCAGCAGCGCCTGATCCGCGCGGCCCGTCACTTCCTGATGTCGCAACCGCAGTGGGCTGACCATGCCTGCCGCTTTGACGTGGTGGCCGTGGAACAACTGGATGAAACGCCCTGCTGGATTCGCAATGCGTTCGAATAATTCGGTCGCCAAAGGCGCGTAAACTAGCGCGCTGAATCAAGGTCATACATTCTGCCAACCGCCGGGAGAAATCACCGCAATGGATCGCTTTGTTCACCCGCTTGCCCGCTCCGTTATCGCCGTCGTGCTGGTCGCCCTGCTGTCAGGCTGCGCCGCGGTTGTGGTTGGCGGCGCAGTGGCCACCGGCGTTGCTGTGCACGATCGGCGCACTGTCGGAACAGTCATCGACGACAACGTGCTGGAGGTCCGCGTTCGTAACGCCTTGTATGTCGATGAGCAGCTCGACCAGCGCTCGCGCATCAAGGTCAACGTCTTCAACGGCTGGGTGTTGCTGGCCGGCGAAGTGCCCAGCGAGGCGCTGATCGAACTGGCCACCGAGCGGGTGAGCGCCGTCGATGGCGTGGTGCGCCTGTTCAATGAACTTGCGGCGACCGAACGGGCCTCGCTCGGCGAGGCCAGCAACGATCGCTGGATTTCAAGCCGCGTCAACGCCGGCTTTGCCCGCATCCGCGGCTTGTCCGGCTTTGACCCGAGCAGGGTCCAGGTGACCACGGCACGCTCGATTGTCTATCTGCAGGGCCTGGTATCCCAGGCCGAGTCGGACGCCGTGATCGAACGTGCCCGCACGGTGCGCGGGGTCGAGCGGGTGGTCACCCTGTTCGAGATCCGCGACCGCGATGAATGAATGAGCAAGACAGGCCCGACCAACGACCGCCCCACGGCAGAGGACTTTGAGGCCACTGCCCTTGAGACGCTGATCGAGGCGTCGGAGTCGCTTGGCACGCAGGCCGAGGCGTCCGCAGACTGGCGCGATCTGGAACTGGGCCGCTATCAGTTAATGCGCACCCTGGGCCGCGGCGGCATGGGCCTGGTGTTTCTGGCGCGCCAGACCGAACCGGTCGAGCGTGAGGTGGCGCTCAAACTCATCCGCCAGCGCATGCTCAACCCGTCCAACCTGGCCCGGTTCGAGGTCGAGCGCCAGGCACTGGCACAAATGCAACACCCGGCCATTGCGCAGGTGTTCGATGCCGGCACCACGGCCGAGGGCTACCCCTATTTTGCGATGGAGTTTATCCACGGCCAGCCGCTGCACGTCTATTGCCGTGAGCATCGACTGAGCTTGCCCGAGCGCCTCGACCTGTTCGTTCGAATCTGCCTGGGGGTGCAACATGCTCACCAGAAGGGCATCATCCATCGCGACCTCAAACCTGCCAATATCCTGATCACCCGGATCGACGGGGTGGCTCTGCCCAAGATCATCGATTTCGGCATTGCCACGACCGCCGATCGTGCCACCGATCGTGCCACCGACCGTGCCAGCCACCGTACCGCCGACACGCAGCGCAGCGAACACATCGGCACTCCGGAATACATGAGCCCCGAGCAATTCGGCAGCCGGACGGACGCCATTGATACCCGCAGCGATGTCTACTCACTGGGCGTCATCCTTCATCAACTGCTGATCGAGGAGACACCTTTGAAGCGCGACCAGCTGTCGCAAACTCGCAACCCGGCCGAGATTGCGCGAGCCTTTCATGCGCTGACCGAGCAGCCGTCGCGGCGGCTTGACCGCACCACCATTCGCGCCATTGCCGAGCAACGCTGCACCTCACCGCGCAGGCTTCGCCGGGCCCTGAAACCGGATCTGGACGCGGTGGTGATGAAAGCCCTGGCGCCCGATCCAGACCAGCGCTATGCCTCGGCCGGCGACCTGGCGGCCGACATCCAGCGCAGTCGGCGCCACGAGCCGGTGCTCGCGCTGCCGGCCAGCGCGCCCTACCGGGCGCGCAAGTTCATGCGCCGTCATGCACTGGCCCTGGGCAGCGCGAGCGCCGTTCTGCTGGCCCTGATTGCAGGGCTGACCGCAGCCACCGTCAGCCTGTTTGAGGCCCAGCGCCAGTTCCGCCTTGCTGAACAACGCCAGCTGGAGCTCGAGCAGGTGACCCGTTTTCAGCAGGATATGCTCGAAGGGATCAGCCCGCGCGAGATGGGCGAAGGGATGTTCGAAGAACTCGAACGCCAGCTGCGCAGTGGTCTGGATCGAGCCGGCGCCGAACCGGACCGGGCCGACGCCGCTCTGACGCCGCTGACCGCTCACGTCTCGCCGACCGATCTCGCCCGCCACGCGCTGGACCGTTTCATCCTCGCCCGTGCCGTGGCCTCGGTCGAGGAGCAGTTCGCCGGCCAGCCGCAGGTGCAGGCGGATCTGTATCGCTCGCTGCACGACGTCTATCGCGCGATCGATCAGCCCTCGGCCCTGCCGGAACTGGCGGCCAACATCGTTGCCCTGCAGGAACAGCAGCAGGGATCCCACGCACCCGAAACACTGCGGGCCAGAAGCCGCATGGGCTTTTCGCTCTACCTGGCCAACCGCCTGGAGGAAGCCCGGGAAGAACTGGAGGCCGTGCGCGGACTGCTCGACACCCAAGACAGGGAACTGCGCGAGTTGCTGATCAGCACCAGCAACCACCTGGGCACCGTGCTGGTTGACCAGGGCGCCATGTCAGAGGCCATCGAGATCATGACCGAGACCGCGCATCAGGCACGCGACTGGTTCGGCCCTGAACATGACTTGAGCATTCGCTCGGCCAGCAGCCTGGGCTTCGTCCACGCCCGGTCGCGTAATTTCGAACAGGGCCTGGTGCATTTCGAGCAAGCGCTGGACGCACTGCGCGAGACGCTGCCGCCCGATGACCCGAGGATCGGGCGTGCCATGCTCAACGTCGCCTCCAGCTATGGCCAGCTCGCGCGCTACGACGAAGCGCTCAAGATGGACCGGGAGATCGTAGCGTTCTTTACTGCTACGGAAGGCCGCCGAACCTCGAACACGCTGCGGGCCATGAGCAACAAGGCCAATAACCTGGCAGCAGTTGGTCGAACCAAAGATGCTCGCGACCTGCTGCTGGAAGCCACCGAACTGGCCACAGAGGCACTGGGTGCTGAACACCCCATCACCCTGCGCACCCGGGTCAATCTGGGCAGCCTGCTCAACCGTATGGGTGACCCGGAAGCCGCCCGCCCCCTGCTCGAAGACGTCGTCTTGATCCGCGAGCAGAACTTCGGACCCGATCACCAGGAAACGCTCAGCGCACAGGAAATTCTCGCCAGTATTCTGCTTGATCTCGATGAACCGCAAGCCGCACATGATCTGATCAGCCGTGTGCTCGAGCGACGCCAGGCGGTGTTTGGTCCGGACCATCCACAAACCGCTCTGGCGCTGCAGATTCTGGCCGTGAGCCTGGTTGATAGCGACCGGCCCGAGGAGGCACTGAAACCTGCCAGGCAGGCCGCTGAGTTTTTCGCCGAGCGCACTGGCGCCAACAGCGGCCCCGCGCTGCGCAGCGCGCTGGCCTGGTATCGCGCTGAGCTGGCTTCCGGCAACCCCGGCCAGGCGGCCACCATCCTGGAGACTCGACTGCAGGCGCTTGTAGGAGAAGATCCTGATCCAGGCCATTCGCGCCTGATCGCCGAGCTGGTGGCAGCGCAGAAAAACGCCCTGCCGGATTCAGACTAAATAAACCACCAGCAGTAACGGCACCAGCGCGTAAACGGCCGCCAGAACATCGTCAATCATGATGCCGAATCCCCCGCGCACCCGGCGGTCCAGCCAGCGGATCGGCCAGGGCTTGACAATATCGAACAGCCGGAACAACAGGAAGGCCGCTACCCACCAGGCCAGCTCAAAGGGTATCCACAGCAGCACCAGCCAGAGCCCGACAAACTCGTCCCAGACAATGCCACCGTGGTCGTGCACGCCCAGGCGCCGGGACGTCTCACCGCACAGGTAGCAGCCCACGGCAAAGGCCAGCACCACCAGCCCCAGACCGGCCCACCAGGGCAAAGCCATCAGCGGCACTGCGAACACCAGCGCGGCCGCACTGCCGACCGTCCCAGGGGCCTTCGGGCTCAGGCCACTACCGAAACCAAAGGCCAGAAACCCGGTCGGAGTGGCCAAGGCAATATGGCGCGTTTGTTCCCGATCAGCCGTCAAAATGATCCCATCCGCGTTGATTGACCTTTATCATGTTGCCCCCTTTGTCAACACATACGATACCCGGCTCTTCCCGCACGCGACCGATCACCGTCGAATCAGAGCCGGTGGCGGCCAATGCCTGACGACAGGCCGGCAGCTGTCCAGGTGCCAGCGTCCACAACAACTCGTAATCGCTGCCGCCGTTGAGTTGAAAGGCTCGGCGCTGATCAGGCGCCGGAACGGCAGCGCAGAGGGCCGAGCTGGTCGGCAATGCCGTCACGTCCACCTCGGCACCCTGCCCCGGACCGAGCAGGTGACCGAGATCAGCCAGCAGCCCGTCAGAGATATCCATCATGGCGCTGACCAGACCTCCCAGCGCAGCGCCAACAGCCACTCTGGGTTCCGGTCTATGCAGGCGCTGGCGCAGCGTCTCCGACGCCTGCCCATCCAGGGCCAGGGCGGCAGCGGCATCGCCGAGGGTGCCGGATACCATGATCAGATCCCCGAGTTGACAGCCGCCGCGCCGGGCCATTCGAGCCGGATCAACCTCACCAAGCAGCTGAACGCCGATATTGAGCGGGCCGCGGGCCAGATTCCCGCCCACCAGACAAGTACCCGTGCGGGCTGCCAGCGCAAGAAATCCATCCAGGAATGCATCCAGCCAGACAGCGTCCGCCGCCGGCAGGGTCAACGCCAGCAGCGTCCAGCGCGGTCTGGCCGCCATTGCCGCCATGTCGCTGAGATTCGCCGCCAGGGCCAGATGACCGACATCGGCCGGCGACCAGTCGGCGCGGAAATGCCGGTCCAGCACCAGGCTATCAGTGGTTGCCACCAGAGCCAGGCCGGGCTCGGGCCGCAGCACGGCGGCATCGTCACCGATATTGACCAGGACCGAATCATCGGTGCGGTCGGCGCGCGCCTTGATGCGCGCAATCAGGTCAAATTCACTGCTCACCGCGCTCGACGTCGCGCTCGGTCCGGCGGCACTGCGCCGCCAGGCGATCGAGCACGCCGTTGACGAAGGTATGGGCCTGCTCAGCGCCGAAGCGATGCGACAACTCTATGGCTTCGTCCAGCACGACCCGATAGGGCATTTCCGGATGATGCAGGAGCTCGTTGGCGCCAAGCCTGAGAATGACCCGCTCCATCTGATCCAGGCTGGCATCGACGCGCTTGAGCAACGGCGCGATCGCAGCATCGAGCTCCTCCTTGCGGCTGACCACCTCGCCGACCAGCGTCTCGAAATAGGCCTGGTCGACACCCTCGAAGTTCTGCTCTTCGAGGAACTGGCGCACAATGGCTGCGGCAACATCGTCGTTGAGCTGCCACTGATACAGCGCCTGCAGGGCGCGGCGACGGGCACGGCGACGCGGCTCGAAGGGATGACTGCCGCTGGCCTTTGACTTGCCCCGACTCACGCCGCGCCGCGCCGGATTGCCGAGCCCAGCGCCATCATGTCGAGGGCGGCCTGGGCGGCTTCACGACCCTTGTTCTTGCGCGCCGGATCGGCTCGCTCGATGGCCTGCTGCGCGTTTTCCGGTGTGAGTACGCCAAAGGCAACCGGAATCCGGCTCTCGAGCGCGACCTGGCCCAGACCGCGGGTGCACTCGGCACTGATGAAGTCAAAGTGCGCGGTCTCGCCACGGACAACAGCGCCCAGGGCAACCACCGCGTCAAAGCGCTCGCTTTCGACCAGCCACCGACAGACCAGCGGCAGTTCGAACGCGCCTGGCACCGGCACCCGCACGATGCTGCCGACATTGCCGGCCTCCAGCGTCGCCCGGCAGCCTTCCCACATCATGTCGGTGACCTGCGCGTTGAAACGCGCCACCGCCACAGCCACGGACCAGGCGGACCCACCCACTGGGACTTCGATGTCCTTGATCACGTTGTCGTTTCTCCTTCCGGCACCAGGTATTCAGTGATTTCCAGCCCGAAGCCGGCCAGCGCATGCAGTCGGCGCGGCGCGCCGAACACCTGCATCCGGCGGATACCGAGCTCGGCAATGATCTGGGCGGCCAGGCCGTAGCTGCGCAGTTCGCGCGCCGCCCGGTCGCGTTCGTCCTGCGCGGCCTGCAGCAGGCCGTCCAGACGGGTTTTGTCGTCTTCCTCATAGCCCAGCACCAGCGCCAGCCCCTGTCCGCGCCGCGCGATATCGGCCAGCGCGGCGTCCAGCGGCATACCGAACCCCGGGTCGGTCAGCCCGAGCACGTCGCCCAGCAGCTCCGGCACGTGCACCCGCACCGGGAAGGGCTGACCGGGACTGATCTCACCACGCAACAAGGCCCAGTGCAGCTTCTGGTGAATGCTGTCGCGAAACACCTTGAGCCGGAACGGGCCATGGGCCGTCCCGACATCCTGCTCGTGGATGCACTCGACCGTCTCTTCGGTACCGAGACGATGACGAATCAGGTCAGCCACGCTGCCAACCCGTAGCTGATGTTCCGCGGCAAAGGCCTCGAGCTCCGGCCGCCGCGCCATGGTGCCGTCTTCATTCAGGATTTCGACCAGGACACCGGCCGGCTCAAGACCGGCCAGCAAGGCCAGATCCATACTGGCCTCGGTGTGTCCCGCACGAGCCAGCACGCCGCCGGGCTGGGCCATCAGCGGAAACACATGACCGGGCTGACGCAGGTCATCAGGCCTGGCGTTCGGCGCTACCGCCGTGCGAATCGTATGCGCGCGGTCATAAGCCGAGATTCCGGTGGTCACGCCCTCGGCCGCCTCGATGGAGACGGTGAAATTGGTCTGGTGGTGGCGGTCGGTATCGCGCACCATGAGCTGCAGGCCAAGCTGGCGGCAGCGTTCCCGGGTCAGGGACAAACAGATCAGGCCGCGCCCATAGCGGGCCATGAAATTGATGTCTTCGGGCCGCGTCATGCTCGCGGCCATGATCAGGTCGCCTTCATTCTCGCGGTCTTCGTCATCCAGCATGACCACCATCTTGCCGGCCCGAATGTCGGCGAGAATGTCGGGGATGGAGTCGAACTTCATGTCAGCCCTCGCTGTTGCAGTAGCCGGTCCAGGTAACGGGCCAGCAGATCAATTTCCAGGTTGACCCGGGCGCCGGGAGCCAGCGCACCAAGTGTCGTCACCTGCCAGGTGTGCGGAATCAGATTGACCTCGAACTCGGCGCCCGATACGCGGTTGACCGTCAGGCTGACACCATCGAGCGTGACTGAGCCCTTTTCGGCCACGAATCGGGCCAGCTCGTCAGGCACGCGGAAGGTGACGACCCGGCTATCGCCCACCGGCTGTATGCGCACCACTTCGGCCAGGCCGTCGACGTGACCGGTGACCAGGTGCCCGCCGAGCCGTTCACCAACGGCCAGCGCCGGCTCCAGATTGACCGCATCACCCTCGCCCACCGCCCCAAGCGAGGTGCGGCTAAGCGTTTCGGCCGACAGATCGGCGCTGAAGGTCTCCGCGTCCAGGTCAAGCGCCGTCAGACAACAACCCGACACCGCCACGCTGTCACCGGGCTGCCAGCGCGCAGGCTGCAGCTCCGGACAGCGAATGCGCAGGCGCACGCCCTGATCGGCGGGCTGGATTTCGGTCACGGTGCCGGTGGCTTGAATGATTCCGGTGAACATGGCGGTTTCAAATAAATGCAGGCGACGGCCGCAGACGCAGGCGCTGGTCTGCGCCGATCCGGCGTTGCTCGAATAGTGATAACTGGAGGCGCTGATCAAACTTTTCCATCCCCGCCAAGCTCAGCAGCGGCGCGCCGTCACCCAGCAGCACCGGGGCCTGATACAACAGCAATTCATCGACCAGGCCGGCGCCCAACAATGCGCCGCTCAGGGCCGGCCCGGCCTCGACATGCACCTCGTTGCACTCAAGTTCGGTCAACAGTGTCATCAGCGCGGCAGGATCGACCCTGCCCGCCCCGGTCGCCGGCAGCTGCCGCCAGCGCACCTGATCATGCTGCCATGGCGCCGGCACCGTGGTCGCAACGATGATCGGATCCGACCCGGCAAGCAGGCGGGCCGTTCGCGGCAGTCGAGCCTGCGAATCCATGATCACGCGCTGCGGCTGGCGCTGAACATCGCTCAGGCGCACGTTCAACCGCGGATCATCGGCCAGCACCGTACCGATGCCGCTCACAATCGCCGAGGCGCGTGCTCTCCAATGTTGCCCGTCAACCCGTGCCGAGGGCCCGGTAATCCACTGCGAGCGCCCGTCCGGGCCGGCGGTAAAGCCATCCAGGCTGCAAGCCAGCTTGGCCCGCAGCCACGGCCGGCCGCGCTCATGACGGCTGACGAAACCGATATTCAACTCTCGCGCGCCGGCTTCCATCAGACCGCAGCGGACGTTGATGCCGGCGCCGCGCAGGCGCTCCAGGCCTTGACCGGCGACCTGCGGATTGGGATCGCGCATGGCCACAACGACCTCCCCCACCCCGGCTTCAACCAGGGCATCGGCACAGGGCGGCGTGCGCCCGGTATGACTGCAGGGTTCCAGCGTGACGTAGACCGTCGCGCCGCGCGCCTGCTCACCCGCCTCACGCAGCGCCAGCGCTTCGGCGTGGGGCTCGCCGGCCGCGCGGTGCCAGCCGCGACCGATCACGCGGCCATCGATGCTGATGACACAACCAACGCGCGGATTCGGGTCCGTGGTCCACAGCCCGAGTTCGGCCAGCCGCAGGGCCTCGGCCATGCATTCGTGGTCATGAACAGAAAAAGACACGACGAGATCAGTCGTCCCGGTCACCGGCTTCATGCAACAGCGGCATCTGGCGGCGGTCGGCGGTGGCCGGTCTGGCTCTTTCCAGACGCTCGATTTCCTCGCGGAAGGCCTGCACATCCTCGAAGCGACGATAGACCGAGGCAAAGCGCACGTAGGCCACCTGATCCAGCCGCGACAGTTCAGCGGCGACCCAGTCACCGATCTGCTGGCTGGACAACTCGGGTTCCTCCAGGGTGCGGATCCGGCGCAGCAGCGTGCGCAGGGCACGTTCCACCTCGAGCGTCTCTACCGGCCGTTTCTCAAGCGCCTTGAGCATACCGCGCCTGAGCTTGTCTTCGTTGAACGCCTCGCGGGTGCCGTCGGACTTGATCACGTTCGGCGCCTTGAGCGCCGGTGTTTCCATGGTGTTGAAGCGTGCGCCGCAGTTGCCGCACTCGCGCCGGCGCCTGATCTGAAAGCCGTCAGACGTCAGCCGCGAGTCAACGACCCGGGTGTCGGTGTGATTGCAGAAGGGGCACCACATTTTGAACGAAAGGATTAAGGGTTCAGGTTCAAGGGTTCAGGGTTACGGCCGGCGACCGACATTGATGCCCTGAACACTGAACACCGAAATCTGAAACCTTGCTCATCCATACACCGGATACCGCCGACACAGCGCCAGCGCCGCTTCGCGAACGCGGGCCTCGACGGATTCATCGCCCATGTTGTCGAGCACATCGCACATCAACCCCGCCAGTTCGCGACAGTCGTCGGCGTTGAATCCGCGCGTGGTCACAGCCGGCGTGCCGATGCGCAGGCCCGAGGTCACGAAGGGCGAGCGGGGTTCGCCCGGCACCGTGTTCTTGTTGGCGGTGATGTTGGCCCGACCCAGTGCGGCCTCGGCGTCCTTGCCGGTGATGTCGGCCTCGATCAGATCGACCAGGAACATGTGATTGTCCGTGCCGCCGGAGACCACCTTGTAGCCGCGCTCCATGATCACCGCGGCCATGGCCCGGGCATTGTCGATGACCTGCTGCTGGTAGTCGCGAAAACCCGGCTCCAGCGCTTCGCGGAAGGCGACGGCCTTGGCTGCGATGACGTGCATCAAAGGCCCGCCCTGGCAGCCGGGAAAGACCAGCGAATTGAACTTTTTGGTCAGCGCTTCGTCCTGCCCCTTGGCCAGAATGATGCCGCCCCGCGGGCCGCGCAGCGTCTTGTGCGTGGTTGAGGTCACGGCATGGGCATGCGGCAGCGGAGAGGGGTACACACCGGCTGCGATCAAACCCGACACATGCGCCATGTCGACGACAAACCAGGCCCCGACCGAATCGGCAATCTCACGCATGCGCCCCCAGTCAACCAGGCGTGAATAGGCCGAAAACCCGCCGATCAGCATGCCCGGGCGATGCTCCTCGGCCAGAGCGGCCATCTGGTCATAATCGATCTCGCCGGTCTCGCGATTCAGGCCGTAATGAACGGCCTGGAAGATCCGGCCCGAAAAGTTGACCTTGGCACCATGGGTCAGATGACCGCCCTCGGACAAATCCATCCCCAGGATGGTATCGCCGGGCTTGAGCAGGGCCAGAAACACCGCCTGGTTGGCCTGCGAGCCCGAATGCGGCTGGACGTTGGCATAGTCGCAGTCATAGAGCTGGCACAGGCGGGCAATAGCCAGCTCTTCGGCCTTGTCAACGTGCTCGCAGCCGCCGTAGTACCGACGTCCCGGGTAGCCTTCCGCGTACTTGTTGGTGAGCACCGAGCCCTGTGCTTCCATCACGCGCGGGCTGGCGTAATTCTCGGACGCAATCAGTTCGATGTGGTCTTCCTGGCGCCGCTCCTCGGCACCGATGGCGGCGGCCAACTCGTCGTCGAAACCGGCAATCGTGTAGCTGCTGTCAAACATGGCTCGGGCGATCCGTGGAATAGCCGCCAATGATAGCACCAGCGGGGTGCACAGGCCTTCCGAGCGCGCACCGACAGCGCACTGTCGGCTTGAGCTTCAGCTACCCCGATTGACTCGATTCAGGTCGTGGGCAATATGTGGCAGCTCAAGCAGACGGGGGTTCATGACCCTGAACCACAGCGGCGGGAAATAGGCCAGCACAAACATGCCGAAATACCCGCTTGGCAGTCGCGGCACGCCGGGAAAGTCGCGCAGCGACTGATAACGGCGCTGCGGATTGGCATGATGGTCAGAGTGGCGCTCAAGGTGGAACAGCAACAAATTGGAGATGATGTGGTTACTGTTCCATGAATGACGCGGGCGACAGCGCTCCCAGCCGCCGTCAGGACGCCGCTCGCGCAGCAGGCCATAGTGCTCGACGTAGTTGGCGCTGGTCAGCTGCCACCAGGCAACCGCGTTGTGGATCAGCAAAAACAGCAG
>SKIE01000081.1 GCA_007116585.1 Wenzhouxiangella sp.
ACCGCGCACAACATCGCCAACGTCTCGACCACCGGCTTCAAGGCCAGTCTCGAAGACGCGGTGGGCCGTGAAATCGAGGGCCGCGGGCTGCGCTCGCGGGTCAACGTGGTGTCTGATCACGGCCGGGTCGATTTTGCCCCCGGCACGCTCCAGGCCACCGGGCGCGATCTTGATGTCGCCATGCGCGGGGATTCGTGGATGGTGGTTCAGGGCCCCGACGGTGACGAAGCCCTGACCCGCCGCGGTGACCTGCAGATTGATGCCACCGGCCTGGTCACCAACGGCGCCGGTCACCCGGTGCTGGGCGACGGCGGCCCCATTGCCGTACCGCCCAACAGCAAGGTCACGGTCGGCCAGGACGGCACGATCTCGGTCGTACCGCTGGGGCAGGGTGCCGACGTGCAGGCCATTGTTGACCGCATCCGCCTGGTCCGGCCCGAAGTGGACAACCTCGACCGCGGCACCGACGGGCTGTTCCGCCCGCGCGAGGGCGACATTCCGCCGGCCGATGCGGGTGCCACGCTGCTCTCCGGGCATCTCGAAACCAGCAACGTCAACATGGCCCAGTCCATGGTCGAAATGATCGAGCTTTCGCGCCAGTTCGAGCTGCACGTCAAGATGATGCGCACGGCCGATGACAACGGCGCCCGGGCCGCCGAACTCATGCGTCTGGCCTGACCCAGGCCCTTTACAGCGACGCTGGCACTCATTTTGCTGCGCTTGAGTATGGACACAAGCCCCAACAGACGCGCTGATCAACAGCCAAGGATTCAAGCATGAAAGCACTGTGGATCGCCAAGACCGGCCTCGATGCCCAGCAGACCCGCATGGCCGTGGTCTCGAACAACCTGGCCAACGTCTCCACCACCGGCTTCAAGAAAGGCCGGGCGGTGTTCGAGGATTTGGTCTACCAGAACGTGCGCCAGGCCGGCGGCCAGCAGGCCCAGGACGCCGAGATGCCGTCCGGGCTGTATCTGGGTACCGGTGCGCGTGTGGTCGCGACCGAGAAGATGTTCACCCAGGGCAACATCCAGCAAACCGAAAACGCGTTTGACCTGGCCATCCTGGGGCGCGGATTTTTCCAGATCCAGCTGCCCGACGGCACCGTGTCGTATACCCGCGACGGCTCCTTCCAGGTCAACTCTGACGGCCAGATGGTGACCTCCAGCGGCTATCAGCTGCAGCCCAATATCAATATCCCGCAGGGGGCACAGAGCGTAACCATCGGCGGGGACGGCACGGTCAGCGTGCGCCTGCCGGGTCAGCCCGAGCCAGTCCAGGTCGGGTTGTTGCAGCTGGCCGACTTCATCAACCCGGCCGGGCTGGAGCCGCTCGGCGAAAACCTCTTTGTCGAGACCGGCGCCAGCGGCCCGGCGCTGGAGGGCAATCCGGGCATCAACGGCCTCGGCGGTCTGGCCCAGGGCTCGCTGGAAAGCTCCAACGTCAACGTGGTCGAGGAGCTGGTCAACATGATCGAAACCCAGCGCGCCTACGAAATGAATTCCAAGGCCATCTCCAGCTCCGACGAGATGCTGCGCTACATCAACAACAACCTGTAGGTGATCTCATGAGAAGCCTGTTGCAGACCGTCTTTGGCCTGATCGTGATCGGCGCCGTGGCCGGGTGTGCCTCACCGCAGCAGATTCCGGACTGGGAACCAGCCTTCCCTGATCCGCCGCCGGTTGAGTCCTTCGGGCCGCCGGATGGGGCCATATTCCAGCAGCAGGTCGGCGCGGCGCTGTTTGACGACAACAAGGCCCGCCGCGTGGGCGACACGCTGACCGTGCGCCTGGTCGAGCAGACCACGGCTTCAACCAGCGCATCGACCTCCACCTCCAAGGAAACCAACGCCGAAATTGGCAACCCGACCGTATTCGGCCGGGCGCCGACACGGCGCGACAACTCCGGCGGCCTGCCGTTGTTCGGCGGTTCGCTGAACTCCAACAGCGAGTTTGCCGGCAGCGGCAACTCGACCCAGTCCAACAGCATGCAGGGCAACATGACCGTGACGGTCCATGAGCGCTTGCCCAACGGCAACCTGCTGGTGCGCGGCGAGCGCTGGATCACGATCAACCAGGGCCGGGAATTCCTGCGCATTGCCGGCATCGTGCGCCCGGCCGACATCCTGCCCGACAACTCCGTCCCCTCGTTCAAGATTGCCGATGCGCGCATCGACTACCGCGGCACCGGCGCCATGGACGACGCCAACCGCCAGGGCTGGCTGTCGCGCTTCTTCCAGGCCCCGTGGATGCCGTTCTGAGTCTGAACCCCGAAACTCAACACATGAGCCCCGACAACTGAACCCCAAGGCCCGCAAGCAATGAAAACGCTCCCGATCCTGCTGATTCCGCTGCTGTCCCTGCTGATGGTGCCCGACGCCCCGGCCCAGAACTGGCAGGGTGAGCGCCTGAAAGACCTGGTTTCCGTGGCCGGGGTGCGCTCGAACCAGCTGGTCGGCTACGGTCTGGTGGTGGGCCTGGACGGCACCGGTGACCAGACCAGCCAGGTGCCCTATGCGGTCCAGTCGATCAACAACATGCTGCAGCAGTTCGGCATCACCGTGCCGGACAACGTCAACCCGCAGCTGCAGAACGTGGCCGCGGTTACCGTCCATGCGGACCTGCCGCCGTTCGTCAAACCCGGCACCAGCATCGATGTGACGGTCAACAGCATCGGCAACGCCGACAGCCTGCGCGGCGGCAGCCTCCTGATGACCCCGCTGCGCGGCGCCAACGGCGAGATTTACGCCATCGCCCAGGGCAACCTGACCGTCAGCGGTTTCGGCGTGGCCGGGCAGGACGGCTCCAGCATTACCGTCAACGTGCCCTCCAGCGGCCGCATTCCCAACGGCGCCACGGTCGAGCGCGAAGTCCCGACCAGCTTTCTGGCCAGCGAGACCCTGCTGCTGAACCTGCACACGCCTGATTTCACCACCGCCCACCGCGTGGTCGAAGCCATCAACCAGGTCATGGGCCCGGGCACGGCGCGCCCGCTCGACGCCGTCTCGATCGAAGTCCGCGCCCCGGAAGACCCGTCACAGCGCATTGCCTATGTCTCGACACTGGAAAACCTCGAGGTGCATCCTGGCTCGGCGCCGGCGCGCGTCATCGTCAATTCGCGCACTGGCACCGTGGTGATCGGCTCGAATGTACGGGTGATGCCGGCGGCAGTCGCCCACGGCTCGCTGTCGGTGACCATCACCGAGCGCCCGGAAGTCTCACAGCCAGGGCCGTTTGCCGAAGGCGAAACCGTGGTTGTGCCGCGCACCGATATCGAGGTGGTCGAGGAAGACGCCCGCATGTTCCTGTTCGACGCCGGCGTCGAGCTCAATGACATTGTCCAGGCGGTCAACCAGGTCGGAGCCGCGCCGGGTGATCTGGTCGCCATCATGGAAGCGCTGCGTCAGGCCGGCGCGCTGCGCGCCGAGCTGATCGTGAGCTGAGCACGGCGGAGCGGCAGACATGCGCGCGGATCTCCAGGGCAGTTTCAACTTCACGGACT
>SKIE01000347.1 GCA_007116585.1 Wenzhouxiangella sp.
GTGCGGCTGGCACGCTGGGCAGTGAACTCGTCCGACGAGTGCTGGCCCACGGTCACGACTGTATTGCGCTGGACCGCAATGAACGCGGCCTCAATCGACTGCATGATGCGCTGGCGGTAGAGGGCCATGCGCCAGCGCTGTATCCGCTGGACCTGGCTGGTGCAGGACCGAACCAGTATGCCGAGCTTGCCGATGTGATTGAGACCGAATTCGGCCGCCTGGATGTGCTGGTCCACGCAGCCGCCCAATTCAAGGCGCTCAAGCCGCTGGAGCACCAGGCCGGCGATGAGTGGTTCACCACGCTCCAGGTGGGTTTGACCGGCCCGCAGTTGTTGACGACTGCGCTGCTGCCTCTGCTGCGCCGCGCCCCGCGCGCTGTGATCGGCTGGATCAATAACGGTGTCTGTCTGGAAAAGCCGGCGCGCTGGGCTGCCTACGGTGTATGCCAGGCCGGGCGTCGGCAAATGGCTGCCACCATGGCCGCCGAACTGGGCCCGCGCGGGCCGCGGGTGCTGGATCTTGATCCCGGGCCGTTTTTCAGTCCGCTGCGCAGCGCAGCCTGGCCGGCTGAAACGGCGCAAGAGTTGCCAAGTGCAGCGACAGCGGCCCAGTACATCCACGAGCGCATCGAGCCAGGAGCCTTGCAATGAGTGACGATCTGTTTTTGAAAATCATCGAGCGGGAGATTCCCGCCGATATCGTGTTCGAAAATGACCGGGTTCTCGCGTTTCGCGATATTGACCCCCAGGCCCCGATCCATATCCTGATCATCCCCAAGCGCAGAATCGCAACGATCAATGACCTCGACGACGATGAGGCCGGGCTGGTTGGCGACATGGTGCTGGCAGCCCGGGACATCGCCCGCTCGGAAGGCATCAGCGATGACGGCTATCGTCTGGTATTCAACTGCAATCGGGATGGCTGTCAGTCCGTGTACCACATCCACCTGCATTTGCTCGGCGGCCGCAGGATGACCTGGCCGCCGGGCTGATTCTTCAAGTAATTTCCGGCAAACGCGCGCTCAGCCAGGCACCGGCCAGGCCCATGGCGGCAAGGATGAGAATGACGCCGGATACCGGCATGATTGCGGTCAGTGCGCCGACGCTGCCGGCCAGCAGCAAAACCACGCCAATCACGGTGTTGCTGACCGAGACGTAATCAGTGCGCTTGTTGCCGCCGGCCAGATCCACGATGTAGGTTTTGCGGCCCAGGCGGACTCCGGCGTGGGCAATCGCCAGAAAGAAAAAGAACAGCGGGTACAGCCACTGGCTGTCGGCCAGCGCTGGCACACCGAGCACGAGAGCAACCAGAACCAGCCCGGTCAGCGCCGCCGCGCTGCCGGCGATGATCATGACCCGGCGGCTGGAGCTGTCGGCAAAGCGGCCCCAGAACGGCGCCGACACCAGGCTGGCCAATCCGTCGGCGATCACGAACAGGCCCAGGACCAGCCAGGCGCCTTCGGTTTGTTCGTGCGCCAGCAGAATGAAAAACGGTGCACTCAAGGCAGAGCAAAGCAGCAGGGAACGGGCAATGACAAAGCGGCGGAACGGCGCGTCCTCGCGCAACAGGCGGAGGCGCCGCAGAGCATCCTGAAGCGCGTTGGCGCCGCCGTCCGCAGCGCCCGGCAATTCCCGAATCAGGCCATAGGTGGCCGCGGCAAGAAGCCACAGGCCGCCGGCACTGGCCAGCAGGATCAGATAAGTGCCCATGTCGTCGGCCTCGCGCATATCCAGCAGCAACAGCACCCCGACGCCGATGGTGACGAGCCCGGCCAGGAACTCCGACCAGCCGCTGACCCGTCCGCGCCGGGTTTTTGGCACCGTCTTGCCCAGCACGTCCTTCGAGGCCACCGAGCACAAACCGCGCGCCAGGCTGAACACCACCAGCGCGCTGAGCAAAGCCAGTCCGGCCGGCGTGCCGCTCAGGGTCACGGCAATCATGGCCATGGCGAACACCGCCAGCGCCTGAAGCACACAGCCGATCACAAAAGTCCACTTGCGCACCGCCTGACGACGAACATAGCTGGCGATCACCAACTGCGGGATCAGTGAGCCCGATTCGCGCACCGGTACCAGAAAGGCGGCAAACACGCTGGGCGCACCCAGCGCGCTGAGCAACCAGGCCAGTACTGTCTTTGGGTTGGCAATCGCATCCCCCAGCTTGGTGAAAAACTGGGTGATGACCTGGAGCAGAAAATTACCGGGCACGACCCGGCAGGCGGCATCGTCAATGTCTTTGCAGACCCGGGCGTCTTCTTCGTTAACCAGGGCCTGGTAGGCCCGGTCAAGTTTAGGACCGGAGAACCAGCGTTCGGTTGAACTCACGGTTGCGAGGCGGGGGCGGCAGGCGCTGCGATGGCAGGGCGCTCCCAGGTATCGACCAGAACCAGCGCACCGAGCCAGGCCGAGTCGAAATATTCCAGACGGCCGAAGCGGATCGGGCGGCTCTGGTTGAGCCGGTGCAGCTTAAGCTCAGCGCCCTCGTCAGTATCAACCAGCTCGCGCCATACAAGGTCAAGATCGGCGTGCCGGAACTGGCGCTGGCGCAACTGCAGGCTGCCGTCGAGCCGATAGTCGGCTCGCGGCTGACCGCGCGGTGCCTCGATCGGGCCATGTATTTCGAGATTGTCCGCCTCCAGTTCGCCCCAGTAGACATGCAGGGCCTCAATGCCGCGAATCCGGACCGGCGGCGTGACCGTCAAGCGACTGAGTGGTTGCAGCCAGGCGGTCGCGGTCAGTACCTGGTAGTCGTCACTGCGACCGAGGCGGTCGAGAGCCCGCTGCATGCTCGATGACAAATTGCCCAGCCCCACATGATGCGTTGGCCACAGCGGGGAGGGCTCGCGACCGTCATTGACCCGCAGCGGTGATGCCAGGCCGTCGGCATCAGTGGCCGATTCAGTGGCCATCAGTGTCAGCTGATCCAGCGCATAGGGACCAGGCAGGTCAGGCAGATCATCTGTGTCTTCAGTAAGCGCGGCATCGTCCATGAGGCGCGCCGTCCAGGCGGCCAGACGGGCCAGCGCCAGGGGATCGGGCAGCGCCGCGAAAGTGTCGTCTCCAGCGCTCGGCCACCGATCGGGACGGCCATCGGCGTGATGAAAGACGATGATTTCAACGCGCACCAGATCAGACGCCTGCAGCTGCGGGCTGAAGCCGCCCACCAAAAGCGCAAGCAGGAATAAGGAGGTGACCGATTTCACCTGCGCGAGTGTACCTGATTGGTGATCCATCAAGCCGTCTTGCGGCCCGGGTCCAGACGCTCCAGCATTTCCACGGCGACGGCCTTGCGCTGCGCCGGGGTTTCAAACTCACCCTTGATGCGCAGCCGGTCACTGGCCGGCAGCTCGAAGGTATGGGATTCTTTCTGGATCATGCGCAGCAGCTCTTTCATGTTGATATCGGGCTGATCCATGAACTCGACGCGCCCGCCTGCAGGACCGACCTCGAGGCGGCGGATGCCCAGACGCCTGGCCTCCAGGCGTAGCTCGGCACTGGTGAA
>SKIE01000169.1 GCA_007116585.1 Wenzhouxiangella sp.
CTTTGTCCTGGTAGGTTTTGATTAACAGGTCAAGCTGTCGTTTGGCTTCTTCCCGGTTGAGCGCATTGAACACACCGCGGATCGCTTCGGCCACCTCCCGCTTCATGCTCTGGCGGGGCACTGACGGGAAAACTGCCTTGCGGGCCGCCTTGAGGCCCTCGTGAGCGTCGGAGATGAACAGCTCGATGCCGAACGGGCGAAAACGTGGTGGAAAAAACTGTTTGCACGATGATTGCCACCAATACCCCCATACTCTCATTGGAATGAACGCATGAACAACAAGCAAGTGCAAATCTGCATCGTTAGTGGTGAGCCGATGGCGAATATTCTGCCCATTCGGGCGCTCAAGCCGGATATCGTCGTTCTGGTAGTTTCCCCGCGCATGAAGGAACCCGGCGAGCGACTCGGTCGCTTCCTCGCTCGTCATGGCATCCGATCCGTCGAAGCCTTTGATGCGCTGATCATGGGCTGGCGGCCATCCGCCAGTTTACAGTTGATCGAATCCGGGAAATGACGGCTGCGGGTGTACCGCCCGAAAATTTCACACTGAACGCCAACGATGGCAACAAACTGATGGCCATGGGCTTTATCGAAGCGGCAAAAGGAGCCGGCATCGGCAAGATTGTCTATGCCGATACAGCCCATGATCGAATCGAATTTGTTCATCCCGAGGGACTGCCACCTGAACCCATGGGCAAGCTGGCCACGCTGAAAGATTTGTTCGAATGGATTCTGACAAACCCAAATGGCAACAGCGGGCACGCGAACGTAGCGAACTGACTCGCTGGCTGTTTGAACTTTCTAGGAAGCGACCCAGTCCACTTGGCAAGCTGCGGACGAACCTGAATCCAAAAGGGGAACACCATGGGTCAACGGCGCGTTGGTCAAACGCCTGCAGCAAGCCGGCCTACTTAAGCCAAAAGCCAGATCAAAGGATCCGCAACTGGAAGCCATGAATGAGGAGGCCGGCTTCTACCTTCAAGGTGGCTGGGTGGAAGAGCTTGTATGGCTGGAAGCGTGCGAATTGGACGACGTGCTGGTGGGCTGCGGCCTGCGTCTGCAACTGGAGGAAGATGCTGGCACCAACATGGAACTGCGTGAACTGGACCTGGTTATCCTCCACCGCAATCGACTGTTACTGGGCGAATGCAAAGTTTGTCGGGCTCTTGTCGCCGATGCCGATAGTGACCTTGATCGCTTGCGCTCACTGGCGGCATCGATCTCGGGGCCATTTGGCAAGCTCGTAAACATCGTGCCAGAAATCAGTTACGAAGATGCCACCATCCGGAAACGCTGCAGTGACCATCCGACAATCCAGATGGCAACGCAGCCTGAACTCCGCGATCTTCGCTCCTGGCTCCAAAAACAGCTGGCCGCTTGATGATTGCAAAGTAGACCAGCAAAAGTTACACTTTTTAGTGAAACCCTAGCGAGGCACCACACATGAAGGCCACAACCAAGGATCTCCGCCTCAAGACGCGGGAACTGATTGCCGCTACGGATCGGGGAGAAGAAGTTCTGATCACCTTTCGTGGGCAGCCGCGGGCGCGGCTGGTGCCGCTGACCAAGGCGGACCCCTCGTCACGGCGCCAGGGCCGCAATCCAGCCTTTGGGCTATGGAAAGACAAGGAAAGTTCTGTCACTGAACAAATCGACCGTCTGCGCCAGGCCCGGACATTCGACTGATGCTGGTCGATACCGACGTCCTGATCTTCAACCAGCGCGGTAACCAGAATGCTGCAGACTGGTTGGATTCGCAGCAACGCTTTGTTCTGTCTGCCGTTACCTGGATGGAACTCGTTCAGGGCGTTCGCAACAAGGATGAGCTGCGGGCACTCAGACAGGCGTTACGGTTCTGGAATGCCGATATTCAACCGATCAACGAACCGATTTCTGCCCGCGCACAATTCTGGCTGGAGAGCTATGCGCTGAGCCACGGCTTGCGCATGGCTGACGCCCTGATTGCTGCCACGGCCTGGCATCTGGCCTGCCCGCTACTCACCGCGAACGACCGTCATTATCGCTTCATCGACGAGCTCGATGTGCAGATTTTTCGGCCCTGACCGCAGGCTCCAGAGTAAGCCTTGGGCTGTCCAACAGCGCCTTGAACAACTGCCTCAACTTGCCGTCCAGCGACGAGGATGTGCGTATCCAGTCGCGCACCTGTTGGCCTGCGTAGCCACTATGGGCCTGAAAATTACGCAACTCGCGCAGCTGAGTGACGCCTTTGGCGACAGTGACCACGAACGCGATAGCCGGATCGGCCCGGACGAGGTGCCGAAGGTGCTGATGGCCCTGATCGCCGAGCGGTTCAGAAGTCTCTGGGCCTTTGAGACATGGGTGATGCAGAATGACATTCAGGTCACAAGGACGGCATATTGATGGACATGGATCCCAAGGCCACCTACACCTTTATCGGCGATGTCCACGGACAGGCGCCGACCCTGCGCGCCCTGCTGCAAAAGCTGGGCTGGACCAATCGCAACGGGCAGCTCAAGCCCCGTGGCCGCGAGCACCTGGTGTTCGTCGGCGACCTGATCGACCGCGGTCCGCGCAACCTCCAGACCGTCGAGATCGTGCGTGAATTGGTCGAGCAGGGAGACGCGACCTGCGTGATGGGCAATCACGAGTTCAACGCCGTTCATTTCCACACACCGCATCCTGAAAAACCTGGCAAACATCTTCGCGAGCAGAGCCCAAAGAACCGGAAACAGCATCAGGCGGTGCTGGACGAATTGGAGAGTCGGCCGGGTTTTCTGGTTGACATGCTGGCCTTGTTCAAAAGCCTGCCGGTGGCTGTCGAGGGGCCGGGGTGGCGCTGTGTGCATGCCTGCTGGCACGAAGAAAGCCTGACAAAGCGAGCTGAGGTCGGCAAGCGCTGGTATCTGCCGGCCGATGCCTGGGTGGCAGCAGCGACCGAGGGCACTGAGGAGTACAACGCTGCCGAGGCCCTGATGAAAGGGCCGGAATATGAACTACCAGACGGCGCGTTCTTCCTTGACAAGGAAGGTAACGAAAGGCGATATGCTCGGATTCGGTGGTGGTCACGAGCACCCCGGACGCTGAATGACGCCCTGCTCTTTCAAAGCCCGCCCGAGGGACTGGACACCACCAGAGGCTACGCAAATCCCGACCATCCGACCTATTCAAAAAACGCTCCACCGGTTTTTTTCGGGCACTACTGGAATCAAGGAATACCAATGCCGGAGGCGCCCAACGCCGTTTGCCTGGATTACAGTGCCGGGCGCGGCAAGGATCTGGTGGCCTATCGGCTTGAAAATAGTGCGGTGATCAGCCCGAGCGGCTACGTCAGCCAACCGGGGTGGGTCAAAATTGTTGGCCAGTAGTGGGTCAGTTTAGTTGGCCATTAACACCGGCGGTGAAGACCCATGCGTGTCATGTCGATACGCTCAATGCTTTCTAAGCCGCCTATCCGGCGGTGAAGGACGATCTGCCCGCGGGTTGGGGGTTGATTTGTTTCTAAGCCGCC
>SKIE01000066.1 GCA_007116585.1 Wenzhouxiangella sp.
CCAGCGATTGCTGAATCGCGCCCTCGAATGCCTCGCTGGGCAGATTGATGTAGGTTGCCGCCAGCCGCACCAGGAGACGGGTCAGCTCGGATTCCTGGCGCAGCTCTTCCTCGGTGTCCTTGAGATCCGTGATGTCCAGGGCGCTGCCGACCATGGCCCTGACCCGGCCTTGGGTATCCAGCAGTGGAACAACGACGGAACGGTGGAACTGCATGTCACCGCCCTTGTTCAGCACCCGGTACTCCAGCACGGGCGGTTGAGTCACGTCCTGCACGATGGCCGCCCGGATCTTGTCCATCATCGCCGAAACATCGTCCGGGTGAACGAACTCACGAAACGATCGACCGATCAACTGCTCGGCGCGAAACCCGGTCATCGCCTCGACGTTGGAGGACATGAAAGTATAGGTGCCGTCGGCGCTAATCTCGAACAGCAGGGCCTGACCGCTTTCAGTCAGCGCGTGGTAGCGCGAAACGGCCGCACTCTCGCTCTGTTCCGCGCGCACGCGCAGCAGAGTATGGGTCAAAAACAGTCCGAGCTGAACCACTAACTGCTGCTCGCGGGCCGTCCAGGCTCGAGCGCGCCCTGCACAATCCAGCGCCAGCAGGCCGATCGGATGCCGGGCGGAAAACATGGGCACTAGCAGCAGCGCCCGAATACCGGTGGCTTCGATGCGCTCGCGCTCCGAATCCGCCCATCCGGCCAGCGCGGCGGTATCTTCCAGCGCCAGTGGCTGGCCCTGCAGCAGCCGACTCATCAGCTGCGGAAAACGATCTCCAACCGGCAAAGGCGGCCTGGCTTTCATGGGCAGCGCGCTCACACCTTCGCGTTCCCAGCCGTGCGTCATGTCGAGATCTTTGCTGTCCTCCCCATACAGGATCAGCGAGCATCGGTCCACGCCGAGCAGCTCACCCACTTCAGCCAGGGAGCGTTCAATGGCCTCATCAACGTCGCCGGTCGCAGCCGTCACAAGACGATTGGCTATACGCGCGAGAACGGCGTCCCAAGCCAGACCCGGTTCGTATTGTTCGTCGGTTTCAGACAAAAACGACACCCTGCCAGAATGACCTATCAGCACTTCACGTCGCGGCGGTAATTAACGGGCCTGCCGGCCCGCGCGCCGGCTGCATAGAATGCCGGCGCAGGGGCCCAAAAGGCAAGCGGCCGGTCGTGAGACACGACCGGCCGCCGATGGTCAGGCATGTTCCGGGGGGTCAGAACGCCAGGATGGTGGCAAACTGCAGACGGTTGAGGTTGCCGGCGTCACCCGACTCGATCTCACGTCGGGCGTACTGATACTCGAGCCCGAAGCGCAGGTGCGACGTGGCCTGATAGAACAGATTCACGCGAGCGCTTTCAGTGCGCTTGTTGGATCCGAACCCGGCCAGGTCGGTGTCATTGTCGGCCCGAAACGCGGCGAAGGTAAAGTTCGATCGCCAGCGATCGCTCCAAAGGTGGCGGTAGGCGATGTAACCGCCGTAGGCATCGATGGTGTTGAGGTTGCCATTGGCATCCAGCACGGCGTCATTGGCCGTGTTCAGGCCCAGATAACGGCCAATGCCGGGCCCGCCGGAGAACATCCAGCGAACATCGTTCCGGCCAATATCAAACCGCCCGGACAGGCTGAACGAAAACGACGTTTCCCGTGAGGTACCGCCCGGACCATCAATACCCAACTGCCGGCCGAGCACCGCCGCGGTGAAATTACCCCAGTCGGCGTTGTGGTTGTAGCGCAGCACCACGTCCGGCACGTTGCTGGTGTCGGTCACGATGCGCGCGCCCCCGCCGAAGGGTGTGACCGTGGTTTCAGGATTTTCCAGCGACATCTGCCAGGGCCCGTTGGTGTAGCGGATCTGGGCCTGGCGGACGAAGATCGTGCCGTCGGTGATGCCAATGAAGTCAACGGTTTCGGGAAATGCAGCGAGATTCTGGAACGTGGTCCAGTGCTGACCGGCGAGCAGGCCGCGCCAGCGCGCGAAGGCATGCCGGATATTGGGGCTGGTCGCGTTGGTCAAGCGCTCGTCGCCACCGGTGCTGGCCGAGAAATCGAACTCCAGGTAGGCCTGCAGATCATCCTCCGGACGCAGCACGTTGAAGATGAAGCGCGACTCCCGGATATGGGTATCAAAGTCGGTCGTCGACGATTCGCCGCCCACCGGAATCAGGCCGGGCACATGAAAGTCACGCAGCAGCCCGCGCGCCGGCACCGAGCCACCGCTGTAGCGGCTGTACATCATGTCGTGCTTCAGGTAGCCACTGAAGCTGAACTCCGTGCCCGAGCCCGACGGCCGCCCGGCCTTTTCGGCGTCCAGCCGCGCCACCTCGCCACGCAGTTCTTCCAGCTCCCGCTCTACCTGAGGTGCCGGCTCGTCGACATCGTCGTCGCGCTCGGACAGCAGTTGCTGCACCATGCGCTCAAGATCAGCGACCCGCTGTTCAAGCGCGCGCTCGCGCTCCGACGGGTCGGCGTCGGCCCAGACCGGCGCGGTCAGGCCGGCAACGCACAGCGCTGCAACGAGTTTCTTAAGCCCTCGATTTTTCATCCTCTCTCCTTCTTATATTCAGCCCATGAAGCTTGTTATGAAAGCGTTATCAGGATAGCAGCCATGACTGTTCTACACATTCGACCATGGTCGCACGTGCCGACTAACGTCGAATGGGGCGTTTGAAGCCCGAATTGCTACACTGTGCGCTGAATTGTAAACCTCGCAAGGGAGCGACATGAGCGAAAAAACCTATCCGGTGACGGACGCATTCGAGCCACTGGTCAACCGCGAGCAGTACCAGACAATGTATGCGGCATCGATTGATGATCCAGACACATTCTGGGCGGAACAAGCGCGGGCCCGGCTGGACTGGATCAAGCCCTTCACCAAGGTCAGTGACTGCTCCTTCGGCAAGGATGACCTGCATATTCGCTGGTTCGAGGACGGCACGCTCAACGTCAGCGCCAACTGCCTTGACCGCCATCTGGAAGAGCATGGCGATCAGACTGCCATTATCTGGGAGGGGGACGATCCCAATAACAGCTTGCACATCAGCTACCGCGAACTGCATGAAAAGGTGTGCCGGCTGGCCAACGCCATGCGCGACCAGGGCGTCAAGAAAGGGGACCGGGTCACGCTCTATCTGCCAATGATTCCCGAAGCCGCCGTGTCCATGCTCGCCTGCGCACGGATCGGGGCCGTTCACTCGGTCGTCTTCGGCGGCTTCTCGCCGGGCGCACTGGCCGACCGCATCGTGGACTGCGAGTCGTCCATAGTGATTACCGCCGATGAGAGCGTGCGCGGCGGCAAGCGGGTACCGCTCAAGGCCAATGTCGACAAGGCGCTGGCCCAGGACCGGGTTACCACGATTGACAAGGTCATCGTGGTCAAACGAACCGGCGGCGATATCGACTGGAGCGATGGTCGTGACCTCTGGTACGAAGAAATCACCGCCACCGCTGACCGCGACTGCCCTCCTGAGGAAATGAACGCCGAAGACCCA
>SKIE01000115.1 GCA_007116585.1 Wenzhouxiangella sp.
CAGGCCAACATGGACCCGGCCCACCGCGACCGCATGGCGTTCATGCGCGTGTGTTCCGGCGTGTTCGAGAAGGGCATGAAGCTGCATCATGTGCGCGCAGGCAAGGAGCAGCGCACGCACGGCGCGTTGACCTTCATGGCCGATGAGCGTGCCGCCGCCGAGCTGGCCTACCCGGGCGATATCGTCGGCCTGCACAACCACGGCACCATCGGAATTGGCGATACCTTCACCGAGGGCGAGGCGCTGCAGTTTGCCGGCATCCCAAGTTTTGCCCCCGAGCTGTTCCGGCGTGTGCAGCTAAGAGACCCGCTCAAACTGAAGGCGCTGACCAAGGGCCTGACCCAGCTGTCGGAAGAGGGCGCGACCCAGTTCTTCAAGCCGCTGATCGGCAATGACCTGGTGCTCGGCGCGGTCGGCCTGCTGCAGTTCGACGTGGTCGCCTATCGACTGCAGGCCGAGTACAACGTCGAGGCGCGCTTCGAGGCGGTCAACGTGGCGACCTGCCGCTGGGTGTCGTGCGACGACGAGAAAGCGCTAGAGAAATTCCGCAACAAGAACGAGCAGCACCTGGCCGAAGACGGCGGCGGCCAGCTGGTCTACCTGGCTCCGACCCGCGTCAACCTGCAGCTGGCCCAGGAACGCCACCCCGAAATCACCTTCCGCGCCACGCGCGAGGTCAGCGTTTACGTCGAGGTTCCTTAGTTCAGATATCGATCCAGAACCGCAGGGCAACCGCAAGGCTCTTCATGGCGGCCTGGTCCAGTTCGCCACTCACCGGTCCAAGTTTTTCGACGGGTAACGTGATCAGCTTGTCGGACATGATGCAGCTGTCTTGCCGCAGGTCGTTTTTCGAGTCCGGAGATACTGGAATACGGAGATCTTGCGTTTCTGGAACGACATAGGTGGTGATCGGGCATAGCGTTCCGCTGGCCGGGTTGGTCAGCGCCAATTACTGATCTCCGGCTCAACCATCCAGTCGGCGTCATCCTGGGAGTCCGCAAGCTTTTGCAGCTGGCGCTGGATGCGCGCACGGACGGAAAGATTAGCCGCATCAAGGCGCCAAACCTCTGCAGCCCGGTATCCGGCTGCACGCATTCTTTCTCGATAAGTCCGGCTGCGCCGAGCGCTGCTTCGAGTCTCGATTATGGTCATGACAAGCGTCACCATATCTACAATCAACGATCACTATAAGCGTTCATAGGGACGGTGCGCCGCATGGATTTTGGTTGGCATGGTTCCTATGCCAACCCCAGTACGGCCTGCAGTTTCTGCTCGATCAGTGCCATTTCCGGTGCCTCGAGCCGGGCGAGTGGCCCTTCGCTGAATCGGCCGGTGTCCAGCGCCTGGAGCTTGTCGATCATCACCCAGGACGGTTTGCGCAAGCGTCCGCGTGGCGGAATTTCGACACGGAGGGCGTCGGCGCCGGCCCAGAGTTGCGACGTGAGTGGCAACACGATCACGGTTCCGGGTGATTCCAGGGTCAGCCAGTCGGCCTGAAGGACTACGCAAGGCCGCGCTTTGCCGACTTCATGACCCCGGAAGGGCTTGAAGCTGGCCACCCAGATTTCTGCTCGCCGCATGCTCAATCCCACCACTTGTCGTCGGGATCGATCCCTGAGGCCCGCTCCTCGCGCTCGATACTTTCCAGCCAGTCGGCCAGGCCTTCTTCAGCGGTCGCAATGCCGGCTTGCCTGGCATCGGGCGTCGAATACAACGCCCTTGCCGCCTGGCGCATGTCTTCGATCATCCGCTCCTTCTGCTTGCGTGCCAGATACTCGCCGACCGCTTCACGCACGAGATCCGAACGGCTGCGCGTTGTCAATCGCGTTTCTTCTTCGAGCCTTTTCTCAATGTGCGGCGGCAGGCGTACGCTGATGTTGGTCATTTGTATTACAAACCGTATTGCGATATGCCATCGGAATGTACGCCAAAAAAACCTCTGTTGCAACTGATCAGTACCACCGCCTTGTTCTGGCTGCGATGGGGATTCACAGCGCGGGCGATGTCAAGCGCTGCCGCCGGCAATGATCTCAGGCATTTTCGATGGCATCAGGCACAATGCCGCAGTGAAGCTTGCACCCCATCCAGTTTGCCCGGCGCGGCCCGCCTGATGAGAACAGTCGCCAATCCAGGGCTGTTCCCCGACCGCCACCGCCGCCGCCAGCTGTTCGCCATTGCGTTACCGGTGATCGGCGGGATGACCTCGCAGAACATCCTCAACCTGGTCGATATCGGCATGGTCGGGCGGCTGGGCGACACGGCGCTGGCGGCGACCGGGCTGGGCAGCTTCGCCAACTGGCTGTCCATGGCGTTCATTCTTGGTTTGTCGACCGGGGTGCAGGCGATCGCCGCGCGCCGGCTGGGGGAGGGTGCGCGCGGTGAACTGGCGCTGCCGCTCAACGGCGGCTTGCTGCTGGCCCTGTTGATGGGCACACCCCTGGCCGCTGCACTCATTCTGCTCGCGCCTGAAATCATGGCCTTGCTCAACCCGGACCCGGACGTGGTCGCCGAAGCAGGGCCTTATCTGCAGGTGCGCCTTCTGGCCCTTGTCGCCGTGGGCATGAACTTTTCCTTCCGCGGCTACTGGTCGGCGGTGCACATGACCCGGCTATACCTGATCACCCTGCTGATCATGCACGCGGTCAACGTGTTCCTGAACTGGGTATTCATCTTCGGCAAACTGGGCGCCCCAGCGCTGGGTGTGTATGGGGCGGGCCTGGCCACGACGGTGTCGATTTACTTAGGCCTCATGGTTTATATCTATTTCGGCCTGAAGTACGCCCGCAAGGAGGGCTTTTTGCGTTCGCTGCCGTCGCTGGCCATGCTCCGGGGGCAGCTCAAAGTCTCTTTGCCGGCCAGCCTGCAGCAGTTTTTCTTTGCTGCCGGCATGCTCACCTTGCTGGTTATCATCGGCCGGATCGGCACCCAAGAACTGGCGGGGGTCAACGTGCTGATGACGCTGGGCCTGGTGATTATCCTGCCGGCCATCGGGTTTGGGCTGGCTACCGCCACCTTGGTCGGGAACGCGTTGGGTCGGGGTGATCCGGCGGACGCTACGCTGTGGGGATGGAATGCCGCGTTGTTTACCGGACTGGTCGGCCTTGTTTTGGGCATTGCCATTCTGTTCGTTGGGCGTCCGCTGCTAGGCGTGTTCCTGGTCGATCCGGACACCGTCGCCCTGGCCTGGCCCGCGCTGGTGATTTCAGCCTTGATCATCGGCGTTGATGCTGCCGGCATGGTGCTGCTCAACGCGCTGCTGGGTGCCGGCGACACCGGGCGGGTGATGCGCATCTCCATCATCGCCCAGTGGGGCATCTTCCTGCCCCTGGCGGCCCTGGTCGGGCCGATCCTGGGCGGCGGTCTGCTGGCGGTGTGGATTCTGCAGGCGGTCTACCGCTGCGGCCAGGCGGCCTGGTTTGCCAGGACCTGGAAGCAGGGGCGGTGGCAGTCGATCAGGATATAGGTGACCGCCCTTCTCA
>SKIE01000028.1 GCA_007116585.1 Wenzhouxiangella sp.
AGGCGGGCGCGCAAGCGCGCCAGGGCCTGACCATGCAATTGGCATACCCGCGACTCGCTCACGCCCAGCACCTCTCCAATCTCGCGCATGTTCAATTCATCGCTGTAGTACAGGCTCATGATCAGCGCCTCGCGTTCCGGCAACTGGGTAATGGCCCGCGCCAGCGCATCCTGTGCTTTCTGTTCGACCAGCCCATCCTCAGGGCCACCCTGCCCCGACGACAGCATGGCGCTGTCGCGCGACGGGGCCAGCTCCTCAGTACTGAACATGCGACAGCTGACCGCTTCGCGCGCAATCTCGTGATAACGATCCAGCGATACGCCCAGTTCCCCGGCGATCTCCACGTCGGATGCCCGCCGACCCAGTCGGGTTTCAACCGCATGGATCGCTTCGACCATTTCGCGCACGCTGCGATGCACCGAGCGCGGTACCCAGTCAGTTCGGCGCAATTCGTCCAGCATGGCGCCGCGCATGCGGATGCTGGCATAGGTCTCGAAGCTGGCACCGTGGCTTCCCTTGTACTTGCCGGCCGCCTCGATCAGCCCGAGCATGCCGGCCTGGATCAGGTCATCGACATCGACACTGTCGGGCAGACGCCCGACCAGGTGGTAGGCCACCCGGCGAACCAGCGGCGCATACCGGCGCACGAGACTTTCCTGCGAGAGGTTCCCGACACCCTGGTATTCCGCCGAGATGTTCACCGACTAGGACTCCGCACCGGCTGTGGCCGCGCCCAGCGCGCGCTCGAAAAAAAACTCCAGATGGCCGCTGGGGCCGGACGGGACACGCCAGGTGTCTGCCTTGTCAGCCAGCTTCTTGAAGGCCGCGCTGGAGCGCGCGTCGGGGTAGACGGTGACCACCGGCTGCTGGCGCTGCAGCGCCTTGCGCAGGAAATCATCGTATGGAATGTGCCCGGCATAGTTCAGGTTGACGTCAAGATAACGGTCAGTGACGCGGGCAATCTTCTGATACAACGCCCTGCCTTCGGCGGGACTGCGCACCATGTTCGACAGGACCTGGATCTGGTGCATGCCGTGATCGCGGGCCAGCACCTTGATCAAGGCATAGGCATCGGTGATCGAGGCCGGCTCGTCGCAGACCACCACCAGCGCCTGCTGGGCGGCGCGCACGAACATCGTCACCGAAGTACTGATCCCGGCTGCCGTATCAACGACCAGCAACTCCGCGTCCGAGGCGACTTCCGAGAAAGCCTGGATCAGGCCGCCGCATTCGGCCGCACCCAGTGTTGTCATGCGCGCCACGCCGGAAGCCGCCGGCACGATCTGCATGCCGCCCGGGCCCTCGACCACCACATCGGCCAGGTCGCAACTGCCGTCGAGCACGTGCGAGAGATTGCGGCGCACGTTCAGGCCGAGCAGCACGTCGACGTTGGCCAGACCGAGATCGGCATCCAGCATCCAGACCTTGCGCCCGCGCATGGCCTGCACGGTCGCCAGGTTGACCGAGACGTTGGTCTTGCCAACCCCTCCCTTGCCGCTGGCCACCGCAATGACCTGCACCGGCCGGGAACCGCCGCCGGCAGCGGCCAGCCCGGCCGCCTGTCCGCCACCCTCAGGCAAAGGCATACTCAGCGCTCCGGCCCAGCTGCTGGGCAAACACGTCCTCGTCCATTTCGTCGTCTTCCGGTTTCGTCAGTTCATGGGCGCGTCGAACCAGGTTGCGGGCACTGGCCCGGCGCAGATGCTCTGGCACCTCCTGCCCATCTGTACTATAGGCGATTGGCAGGCCATGGCGGACCAGAACGCTCAGCAAGCCGCCAAGATTGGCCGCTTCGTCCAGTTTGGTGACGATACCGCCCGCCAGCGGCAGTCGTTTGAACGCCGTCACCGATTCATCCAGCGCCGCCAGCTGCGAGTTCGCGGCCAGCACCAGATAGGGTAGCAACGGCCGCCCGGCACTTTCCAGCGCCTCGATCGACCGCTCCAGCCGCGCATCCCGTGCCCCCACCCCGGCAGTATCAAGCAGGATCAGCCGCGCGTGCGACAGATGCCCGATACGCTCGGTCAGCTGCGCCGCCGTGGTGGCCACATAGACCGGAATATTGAGCATGCGGCCATAGGTAAACAACTGCTCCTGGGCCCCGACCCGGTAGTCGTCCGCGCTGATCAGCGCCACGCTCTCCGGGCCGTGCTGACGGGCGTAGCGGGCGGCCAGCTTGGCGATGGTCGTGGTCTTGCCGACGCCGGTCGCACCGACCAGTGCAATCACGCCACCGCCGGCCAGCGGCTCGCTTTCGGTAATCGGTACACGCTGGGCCAGTTCGCTCAAGACCTGGCGCCAGCAGACCGAGAAATCCTCGCTGCTGCCGTTGAGGCCGTTGGCCAGATCCTGGGCCAGGTCCGGAGACAGCCCCGTTTGCAGGAGCTGACGCAGGATCGCGGCGCGGGCAGGGCTGCGTCTGGACAGGTCATTCCAGGCCAGGCTGGAGAGTTGTCCTTCCAGAATTCGCCTGAGCGCGTTGATCTCGGCGCGCATGCTGACCAGAGTGGGTTCCTGCGACCAGACAATCTGCGGCTTGCGGCCGTTGGCTTTGCGCTCAGCAGAAACCGGCCGCCGCGCAGGCCGTGCCGGCCGTGGCCCCTCATCCGCTTCAGCTTCTTCGGCCGCCAGCAATTCATCGACCGGCGAGTGCGGCTCTTGCACCGTGCCGGTCTCCCGGTCAGGCGATGACTGACCGGTGCCGTTGACAGCAGGACCGACCTGCGTGGCGCCGCCCTGGGCGACGGCCTGCTCGACCAGGGTTTCGTCGTAGTCGACCGCCGCGATCAACTCCAGGCCGCCGGCAACGCGCCGGCTGGAGAGAATAACGGCATCCGGGCCCTGTTCCTTGCGCACCATCTTCAGGGCCTGGCGCATGTCGGGTGCCATGTAACGCTTGATTTTCATATCGCTCGGCTCTCTCATTGCTCATTCGAAGGCTGCCCGGGATCGAACCACCCGGATCAGCGCGCCACCGACCCGACCAGCCGCAGCTGCTTGTCGTCGGGGATTTCGTTGTGGGCCAGTACATGCAGGCCGCTGACAGCCTGGCGCACGAAGCGCGCCAGCATGCCGCGGATGCTTGGCGGCACCAGCAGCACCGCCGCCTCGCCGCGGGCTTCCTGTTCACGCGTACTGCGCTGCAGAGACGCCTGAATCCGCTCGGCCAGACCCGGCTCCAGCACGCCACCAGCGCCCTTCTGCGACAGGTCGTGCAGCATTTGCTCCAACTCCGGCGCCAGCGTGATCACCGGCAGTTGTTCGTTCATCCCGTTGATCTCCTGCACGATCTGTCGACCCAGCGCCACCCGAACCTCGGCCAGCAGCGCGTCCGGATCCTGGCTGCGCGCGCCGTGCTCCAGCAGCGCCTCGCAGATGGTGCGCAGATTGCGGATCGGCACCTTCTCGGCCAGCAGGCTCTGCAGGATCCGGGCCACGGTCGCCAGCGGCAGGGTCTTGGGCACCAGCTCTTCAACCA
>SKIE01000250.1 GCA_007116585.1 Wenzhouxiangella sp.
CGCCACTGCGCGCGGGCTGCCCGAATCTGTTCTTCCCGCGCCCCGGTCTCGGCCTTGTCGGCCATGGCCCGGGCGGCGTCCACCTGTGCCTCGACCTGGCGCGCGCGGGCGCGGGCTTCAGGCAGATCCAGCACGATGAGGAGATCACCGGCCTCGACCCGCTGGCCGCGCTCGACCAGCAATGACTCGACTCGTCCGCCCACCTTGGCCGCCACCCGCACCTGTGTGGTCTCGATCTGGCCCTGAACCCAGACCGGCTCAGGCTCGCTGAAGTGGCGTACCAGCCAGATGACCGCGATCAACACCCCGATCAGCAGCAGAATCATCACTGCCCGGAGAATCAGGCTGCGTCTGGAAGTTCTTGTCGCCATGGGCCTTCAGTCCGATTGGTATTCAGTGTGCGCCAGCTGCGCCTGGATCTGATCCGGTAGCCGACTCGTTTGACCGCTGGCTGAGTACAAACCGGCCAGCGCGTTCCATGCCTGCAGCCTGGCGTCGAGTTCGCCGAGGCGTACCCTCGACAGGGCAAGCTCTGCATCAATCACATCCAGCGACGAGGCCAGTCCCTCTTCAAACGCGCGCTGCTGCGCGCGCAGGCTCTCTTCGGCCAGCTCGCGAGTGGCTGCAAACGAATCAAGCCGGGCCAGCGCGGCCACCAGTTGTTCGTGACGCTGGCGCAGCAGCAGCTCGATCTGGCGCTCGGCATCAGCGCGCAGGGCGGTGACCCTATCCGACCGCGCAGCGGCCTGATCGAGGCGCGCGCGCCGCTGGAAACCGTCGAACAAGGTCCATTCGGCAACCAGGCCAACGGCCCAGTCCGGATCCAGCAAGGTCAGATCACCGGTGTAGATTTCGCGGCGCCCGAACGCGCCCAGCGTTGGCATGAAACCGCCGCGCTCGGCCCGCACCGCCGCTTCGGCCTGTGCCTCGCGGCCGCGCAACTCGACCAGGGTCGGATTGCCGGCCATGGCCTGCTCCGTCAGCTCGGCCAACTCAGGACTTTCAGGGGGCGGCGGAATCGGCGTGCCGGGGCTGGGCGGGCCTGGCAAAGTCAGTAACGCGGCCAGCGCCGCGCCGGCCAGCGCGTACTGCTCCTCGGCCGTGCGCAAATCACGCTGCGCTTCTGCCAGGGCCACATTGGCCCGCAGACGTTCGGCGCGCGCGATCAAGCCCTCTTCCTCGAGGCGCAGCGCATCGTCGAGATGACGCGCCAGGCCGTCGACCGTGGCCGAACGAACCTTGACCGCCTCGCCCGCCAGGGACAGGCCGAAATAACGCTGAACCAGCAGCTCATGCAGTCGCGCCCGCGTGGCCGCAACTGCGGCCTCTCCCGCTTCTGCCCCGGCTTGACCCGCCGCGACCCCGGCCGAAATTCGGCCACCCGTATACAGCGGCATACGCGCCTGAAGCGCCAGATTGTAGAACTGTTCGGACTGGATTTCATAGCGGACCGGCGCGAGGCCCGGCGGCAACAAGCCGCCGAAGCCCGGCAGCACATCGCTCAGTTCAATATCCAGCGGGCTGTCCAGACGGGTGGCGCGACCCTCCAGGCTGACGGTGGGCAAACGCCTGCCCCGTGCCTGATCCAGTTCAGACCGGGCCTGGGCCAACTCCAGCCGCGCGGCTTCCAGCACGTGGCTGCTGGACTCCAGCCGCTCCATGGCCTCGGCAAAGCTCATCGAGTCCGCGGCCTGCACCGGGGCCAGCCACAGCACCAATAGCGGGGACCACAACAGGGCAATCAGCCATTGCGCGGGAATGTATTTCAATCTGGCCTTGCCTTGAGAACAAACTGTTTGCAGATTGTAAGCGAGCGCAAGCGCGGCTGACCTCAGGCTAAAAACCCAACGGGATCCCAAGCGTGAAAAAGCCGACCAGCAGCGCCGTCCAGACCAGCATGAACGCGATCGAGTACGGCAGCATGATCAGCAACATGTCGCCAAAGCCCATGCCGGGCCGGTACTTGCGCATGAAGGCCAGAATGACCCCGGCGTAGGTCATCATGGGCGTGATGATGTTGGTCGATGAATCCGCCACGCGGAAGGCCGCAGCGACCAGATCCGGCGTCATGGCCGGATTGACGAAATACAGCATGGGGATAAAGATCGGCCCCAGCAGCATCCACTTCGAGGTCAAGCCGCCAATGAAGATGTTGATCAGGGCCGTCGTGAAAACAAAGCCGATCAGCAACAGCACCGGGAATTGCTGCAGGCCCAGCGCCAGCAGGGATTGCGCGCCCAGATAGGTAATCCACGACCCCAGGCCGCTGTAGCTCAGCAGGCCCAGAAAGTTGTAGCAGAAAAAGGTCAGCACCAGGATGTAGCCCATGGCATTCATCTGCGTGACCATGGCCTTGACGACATCCATCAGCGAGCGGAAGGTCCCGGCCGCCACGCCATAGAACACGCCGACGATGACAAAAAACAGCGAAATCAGCAGGATGATGTTGTCCATGTAGGGCTCGACCACTACCCCGTTCTCGGACTCGAACGGCGCCAGGGGTCCGAAGATCAGCCCGACGATGACCAGCACCGAGACCAGGACACCCAGACCGGCAAAGCGCAACCCGCGCTGCTCGGAAGCGCTTACCTGAAACTCGCCCGGATCGATATCGTCCGGCACGACGTAATCCTGGCCTTCCAGTCTCGGTTCAACAAAGCGGCGGGTCACAAAATAGCCGGTGGCAGCCAGAACGAAGGTCGAGGTAAAGATGAACCAGTAATTCATGGTCGCCGGACGCAGCGTTGCACCTTCGGCCGTGGTAAACGGCACGCCCTGGGCCTCGGCAAACACCTGCGCGTTCATGCCGATGATCACGTCGATCGGCGTGCCCGGCATGAGATTGGCCGAAAAGCCGGCTGAAACGCCGGCGAACGCGACGGCCATCCCGATCAGCGGATTGCGGCCCAGCCCGGCATACAACAAGCCGGCCAGGGGGATGAGCACCAGGTAGCCGGCATCCGTGGCAATCGAACTCATGATGCCGAGAAACATCAGCAGCAAAGGCAGCAGCGCCTGCGGAATCCAGGCGCCGGCGCGCTTGATCAAGGCGCCGAACAGGCCGGAGTTCTCGGCCACGCCGATGGCCAGCATGACGACCAGGATGACGCCGAGCACACCGTTGCCGAAAGCCAGCCAGTTCTGCAACAGCGCGTTGTCGAAAATCCAGCGCACGTGTTCAGACTGCCACATGGGCAGGATTTCGTAGGTCACCGGCTCGCCGCCGGCACCCATGGATTCGAACTGGTGACCACCGAGCACCACCGTGACCAGAAAGGCCAGCGGGTAGAAGGCCATGAAGATAATCACCGGGTCGGGGATTTTCCGCCCGGCGCGCTCGACGAACGCCCCGAAGCGCTGACCGAAACCCCTGTTTTCGGAGCCGGGTTGAGTCACGGTATAGCGGTAGTCATGATTCGCGCTCTCGGCGC
>SKIE01000206.1 GCA_007116585.1 Wenzhouxiangella sp.
ATGGACAAGCGCGCACCCTGGCGCAGGCGGTTGACGTTGTTGTTGATGAACGCATCCGGGTTGCGCTCAAAAATGGCCACCATTGCCTGATTCATGGTCAGGTCAGGGTCAGGTCGCCAGTTGGACGCGATTGCCCAGAGCGTCTGGCCACGCTGCACGACTATCTCATCATCGGGAGTGGGCGCCGATGGCTCGGGTTCCGTTCTGGCTGTGGGCGCCGGCTCGGGCGCTGCGGCCGGACGCTCCGCAGTTTCGGGGGCGGCTTCAGGCGGTGCTTCGGGTGCCGCCTCTTCGCGCCGCCGAACGGTTGGCGCCACCGGAACAGCCGGCGGGTCTAAAAACAGGGTGTATTCGCGCAGCATGCGGCCGCTGGACCAGCGCACGTTGACCAACACCTGCAGGAACGGGTCGTTGGCCGGCCGCCGCGAACGCAGGCGCAGAATCGGCGGATCAACGCTGTCATCCAGCACCAGGTCCAGCCCCAGCGCCAGCGCCTCAGTCGGTACACCGAGGCGGGCGTGATCTTCAGTCGAGGCAACGGAAACCTCCAGGCTTTCCAGCGCCGATTGACTGGGCTGCAGTAGCGTGATGCGCGCCTCGAGATTTTGCCCCAAAAAAGAATCGACCCGTGCCTCACCCAGCCCGAGCCCGGCCACGGCACTGGTGCTCACGGCCAGCAGCACCGTCAACAGCGCCGAGGCTTTCCATGCTGCGGCTGCTTGTCTCATCTATTGATCACCCTCGTGTCAGACAACGCTCATCAATCCTGCGCCCTTGGCGGCGAGTATAGCAACCTCGCCCACGCCCGCCTACGCTGGTAATGATCAGCGTTTGTCGCCGCGCTGGGCAAGATATTCAGCGATCTGGACTGCATTAAGCGCAGCACCCTTGCGCACGTTATCTGCCACCACCCAAAAATTCAGGCCGCAGGGATGCGACAGGTCACGCCGCACTCGTCCGACATAGACCGGATCGTTGCCGGCCGCATGCGTCATGGGCGTCACGCGGTCGGGCACGTCGGCCAGCACCACGCCCGGCGCCTCGGCCAGCAAACCACGCACTTCATCCAGATCAAACGGCTCGGCGGTCTCCAGGTGCACGGCCTCGCCATGGCCGATAAAAACCGGCACGCGCACGGCAGTTGCGTTCACTGCAATCTCTTCATCACCGAAGATCTTGCGGGTCTCGCGATGCATTTTCATTTCTTCTTTGGTGTAGCCGTTGTCTTCGACGACATCAATTTCCGCGATCACGTTAAAGGCAATGGGCGCGGTGAACGCCTTCGGTTCCGGGTCGCGGAAGTTGAAGCGATCAGCGCTCTGGCGCCCCAGCTCTTCCATCGCGGTTTTGCCGGCACCGGATACCGACTGATAGGTGGCCACGTTGATGCGGCGGATGCCCCACCGTCGATAAACCGGCGCGATCGCGACCAGCATCTGGATGGTGGAGCAGTTGGGGTTGGCGATGATGCCGCCGGGGCTGAAGTCATCCAGCTCCGCACCGTTGACCTCGGGCACGATCAGCGGCACATCCGGGTGCAGGCGGAAATGCGAGGTGTTGTCGATCACCGTGCAGCCGGCCTTGGCCGCCCGCGGGGCGTGTTCTGCCGAGACCGACCCGCCAGCCGAGAACAACGCGAAATCGCAGCCGGAAAAATCGAACTGGTCCAGATCTTCCACGACCAGGGACTTGCGGCCAAAGCTGACCTCGCGGCCGGCCGAGCGGCTGCTGGCCAGGGGGATCACCTCGGCGGCGGGAAATTTCCGCTCGGCCAGAATGTCGAGCATGGTCTCACCGACCGCGCCGGTTGCACCAACAACAGCCACGCGAAAACCGTTTTGTTCGCTTGCCATGAACAGACCTCTTTCAGTAGCGATCAGATTATTGAAAATCAGGATGCTGGCAAGAGTAGCGCAGATCACGACAGACCATCACGCAGCATGGCGCAATGCGTACAAAACCGCTGCTGATCAGTCAGACCCGCTCGTCCGACGACTTCAAGTCGCGCTACCGCCAGGGATCTGCGGCTGCTGCGGCGGCACGTCACCGCACTGGGCCCGGTGCAGCAGGTAGTGGTCCAGCAGCGTCAGCGCCAGCATGGCCTCGACGATGGGAATGGCGCGAATCCCCACGCAGGGATCATGGCGTCCGGTCGTGATGATGTCCGCCGGCTGACCCTCGACATCCACCGTCTTGCCGGGCAGCCGCAGCGAGGAAGTCGGCTTGAAGGCCACGGCCACCTCCACGGGCTGGCCGCTGGCGATGCCGCCCAGCACGCCGCCGGCGTGGTTGGACAAAAACCCGTCCGGCGTAATCTCGTCGCGATGCTCGGTGCCCAGCTGGGCGACCGAGTCGAAACCGGCACCGATCTCCACGCCCTTGACCGCGTTGATGCTCATCATGGCCGCGGCCAGGTCACCGTCAAGCTTGGCATAGACCGGCGCACCCAGCCCGACCGGCACGCCGCTGGCCCGTGCCTTGACCAGGGCACCCACCGAATCACCCGATTTCCAGAGACGCTTCATGTAGTCCTCCAGCTCGGGGACGCGCGCGGCATCCGGACAGAAAAACGGGTTGGTGTTGATGACCGCCGGGTCGAACGCCGCATCGCAGACCTCGTCGCCGATCTGGGCCAGCCAGCCGATGATCTCGACCCCGACGCGCTCACGCAGGTACTTTCGCGCCAGGGTGGCCGCGGCAACCCGCATCGCCGTCTCGCGGGCCGACGAACGGCCACCGCCGCGATAGTCGCGGATACCGTATTTGTGGTGATAGGTGTAATCGGCATGACCGGGGCGAAACTGCGCCGCGATCCGGCTGTAGTCCTTCGAGCGGGCATCGGTGTTGTAAACCACCAGCGCAATCGGTGTACCCGTCGTCTTACCCTCGAACACGCCGGACAGAATCTGCACGTCCTCCTGTTCACGACGCTGCGAGGTCCAGCGGCTCTGGCCAGTGGCGCGGCGCATCAGGTCTGCGCGAATTTCCTCGGCGCTGATTTCCAGACCGGGCGGAAAACCATCAATCACACAGCCGATGGCCGGACCGTGGCTTTCACCAAACGTGGTTATCCGCACCACCCGCCCGAACGTGTTACTCATGACCCACCCCCGACCGGTGCACCATCGCCAAGCCGGCCGGCGTCATCACAGGTTGGAGTAATTGGGCCCGGACCCGCCCTCCGGCGTGACCCAGTTGATGACCTGATAGGGGTCAGCAATGTCGCAGGTCTTGCAGTGCACGCAGTTGGCGGCGTTGATTTGAATGCGCTTGCCGTTTTCATCTTCCACCTTCTCATAGACGTTGGCCGGGCAAAAGCGGGTGCAGGGATTACCAAACTCGGCCTCACAGCGAGAAAAACAAACGTCCGGCTCGATGATTTGCAGATGCACCGGCTGATCTTCATCGTGCTCAGTGGATG